>NZ_JBJGYX010000051.1:0-36613 GCF_054050195.1 Geodermatophilus sp. SYSU D00710 | reverse complement strand
CCCCCCCCCCCACCCCCCCCCCCCCCCCCCCCCCCCCCCCCCCCCCGCCCCCCCCCCCCCCCCCCCCCCCCCCCCCCCCCCCCCCCCCCCCCCCCCCCCCCCCCCCCCCCCCCCCCCCCGCTTCGCTGTGTTCAGCGGGAGGTGCGGGCCCGCCGGGTGAGCAGTTCGGAGAGGACCTCGCCGAGGTCGCGGCCGGCGGCCTCGACCGCCATGGGGAACATCGACGTCTCGGTCAGCCCCGGGGAGACGTTCACCTCGAGGAAGTGCACCTCGCCGTCGGGAGCCACGATCGCGTCGGTGCGCGAGAGGTCGGCCAGCCCCAGCGCCCGGTGCACCCGCACCGCCAGGTCGGCCGCGCGGGCGGCGACGTCGTCGGACAGCCGCGCGGGGGCGTGGTACTCGGTGAGGCCGGGGGTGTACCGGGCGGTGTAGTCGAAGACGCCGGACTCGGGCGCGATCTCCACCGCGGGCAGCGCCTCGGGGCCCTCCCCCAGGTCGACCACCGACAGCGCCACC
Organism: Geodermatophilus sp. SYSU D00710; assembly: GCF_054050195.1. NCBI lineage: Bacteria > Bacillati > Actinomycetota > Actinomycetes > Geodermatophilales > Geodermatophilaceae > Geodermatophilus > Geodermatophilus sp. SYSU D00710. The sequence continues at coordinate 36,097 of NZ_JBJGYX010000051.1, read as the reverse complement.
TCGACGCCGTCGACGAAGCGCTCCACCAGCACCGTGTCGCCGTAGGCGAAGCAGCTGACCATCGCGGCAGGCAGGTCCTCGACCCGGGTGACCTTCTGCGCGCCGAGCGCGGAGCCACCGGAGGCGGGCTTGACCATCAGCGGCAGCCCGAGGCGGGCCACGATGAGGTCGAGCACCGCGCCGGCGCCCAATTCGCGGAAGGTGCTGTGCGGCAGCGCGACCCAGTCCGGGGTCGCCAGGCCCGCGGTGCGCACGACCGACTTGGCGGCCGGCTTGTCCCAGGCCAGGCGGCAGGCCGCGGCCGGGGAGCCGACGTAGGGGACGCCGGCGAGGTCCAGGACCGCGCGCAGGGCGCCGTCCTCTCCGGTGGCGCCGTGCAGGGCGATGAACACCGCGTCGGCGGGCGCGGCGGCCAGTCCGGGCAGCAGGTCGGCGTCGGCGTCGCGGAGCTCCGCCTCGACCCCGACGCGGAACAGCTCCTCGACCACCTGGGTGCCCGAGGACAGGCTGACCTCGCGCTCGAAGGTCAGGCCACCGGCCAGGACGACGGCGCGCAGGGGGGTCTCCTCGGCGGCTGGGGTGGGGACGGGCGGTGCGGCTGGCTCGCTCACGGGTGGGGGTCCTCGATCCGGTCGCTGCTGGCGGGGCCGACGATCGTCGCCGGGCCGGCACCGGACCGGCCGACGGCGCGGAACGTGCCGGTGTCGACGGCGTCGAAGGTGGAGTGCAGGTCCAGCTCGGCCTCGATGACCCGGGCCAGCCGGCGCACGCCCTCCCGGATCTGGTCGGGCTCGGGGTAGCAGTAGGACAGCCGCATGTACTCCCGCCCGGAGCCGTCGGCGTAGAAGCCGATGCCGGGGACGTAGGCGACGTGCGCGCCCACCGCCCGCGGCTGCATGAGCTTGGAGTCCAGGCCGTCCGGCAGCCGGAGCCACACGTAGAAGCCGCCGTCGGGGCGGGTCCAGGTGGTGCCCGGGGGCATGAGCGCGTCGAGCGACTCCAGCGTGGCGTCGCGGCGCTCGCGGTAGAGCTCGGTGAACAGCTTGATCTGCTCGCGCCAGGGCTGGGTGTCCAGGTACCGCGCGACCGCGTACTGGGTGAGCGAGGGCGGGCAGAGCACCTGGGCCTCGGTGGCGAGCACCAGCTTCTCGCGGACGGCGAGCGGCGCGAGCACCCAGCCGACCCGCAGCCCGGGGGAGAAGGTCTTGGAGAACGAGCCGAGGTAGACCACCCGCTGGGCGTTGCGGGCCCGCAGCGCGCGCATCGGCTCGTGGTCGAAGCCGAGCAGGCCGTAGGGGTTGTCCTCGATGACCAGCAGGTCGTAGCGGTCGGCGATGTCGATGACAGCCTGGCGGCGCGGCTCGGAGAGCGTCACGCCGGCCGGGTTGTGGAAGTTGGGCACCGTGTAGAGGAACTTGACCCGGTCGCCGTTGGCGCGGCACTCGAGCAGCGCCTGCTCCAGCGCCTCGGGGACCAGCCCGTCGTCGTCCATGGTCACGTGCCGCACCCGGGCCTCGGCGGCCTGGAAGACGCCGAGCGCGCCGACGTAGGACGGGCCCTCGGCGAGGATGACGTCGCCGGGGTCGACGAACACGCGGGTGACCAGGTCCAGGGCCTGCTGGGAGCCGACGGTCACCACGACCTCGCTGGGCGAGGCGTCGGTGATGCCCTCCAGCGCCATGACGTCGCAGATGCGCTCGCGCAGCCGGGGGTCGCCCTGGCCGGACCCGTACTGCAGGGTCTGTGCGCCCATCCCGCTGACGAGTTCACCGATCATCGAGCCGACGGCGTCGAGCGGGAGTGCGGTGACCGCGGGCATGCCGCCGGCCAGCGAGACCACCTCGGGCCGGCTGACGACCGAGAAGAGGGCGCGGATCTCCGAGCTCTTCATGCCGTGCGTGCGGGCTGCGTACCGGTCGGCCAGCGGGTCCAGCCGCGGGTGGCGGGGCACCACGTGCCCGTGCTGCTGCGGCGGCGTGCGGTGCGGCTGGCCGTGCGACGGCGGGAGGGAGGCCACGGACCGAGTGTAGGGACGGGCGGGGTGTGCCTCCTCCGACACGGCGGGTGAGACGGACCCGTCCGGTCCCGCCGTCCCACGCGCCCCAGGAGTGCGCGGTGCGCTACGCCCGCTGGGGCAGGACGAAGGTGCCGGTGGGCGGGTCGGCCTCGGCGGGCAGGAAGAGCCGCTGGACGGCGGCCAGGACGGCGGAGGCGACCGTGCCGCGCAGCCGGGCGTCGAGCAGCAGCAGCCGGTCGACCGGGTGGGACAGGTATCCGCAGTCCAGCCGGACGGCGGGCATGCGGGTCCACCGCAGCAGGTCCCAGGTCTTGGGGTGCCCGCCCAGGTCCAGCATGCCGGTGCGGGCCACGACCTCGCGGCGGGCGAGGTCGGCGAACCGCTCCCCCACCGTCGACGACGTCCCCGAGCCGGTGCCGTAGTAGTAGCTGGCCACCCCGCGGGCGTGTGGTGAGCCGTGCGAGTCCATGTGCAGCGAGATGAACAGGTCGGCGCGGGCGTCGTTGGCGAAGGCGGTCCGCTGCTCGGGCGTGGGGTCCTGGTCCCGGCCGCGGGTGAGGTAGACCGTGGCGCCGGCGGCGGCCAGCCGGCCCTCGATCCGGCGGGCCACGTCGAGCACCAGGTCGGCCTCGGTGGTCTCGCCGGCGGTGAACCCGGTGTCCTCGCCGCCGTGCCCGGGGTCGACGACGATCCGCCGGCCGATCAGGTGCGGCCCGCTGTCGACGAGGCTCGCGCTCTGCCGGAGCAGCTGCGGGCGGCCGCCGGTGACCTTGCGGCCGAGCTGGCGCAGCGCCCGCAGGGTCGCCGGCCCGCACGTGCCGTCGGGGGTCAGCCCGTAGTCGCGCTGGAAGGCCCGCAGCCCGGTCTCGGTCTCCCGGCCGAAGATGCCGTCGGCGCGGCCGGCGTCGTAGCCGAGCTCGAGCAGGCGCTCCTGCAGGCCGGTGACGTCGTCGCCGCGCACGGGCCGCTCGGGGTCGTGGTGCAGCAGCCGGTCGCCGAGCGACCAGCGGGCCTCCGACAGCGCCCGGTAGGTCTCCTCGCCGACCCGGCCGTCGACCGACAGCCCGCGCACCTGCTGGAAGTGGCGGACGGCGAGCTCGGTGGCCTGGTCGTAGACCTCGGTCGCCGCCCCGGCGGCGGGCTGCAGCAGGCCGAGGCTGCGCAGCGCGGACTGGACGTCGGCCACCGCCGGTCCGTGGTCTCCCGGACGCAGCGGTTCCATGCTGCTGTCGTTACCCATCGTGCGGACGATTGTCCCGTGCGCGACCCCGACCGGCCCAGCGGGGTCTCCCCTGCGCGTCCCCGGAGACGGCGAGGGCCCGCTCCTCCGGGTGGAGGAACGGGCCCTGGCAGAGGGGTCTTACCGGATGTAGTCGGCGAGGTCGGAGAGGATCGCGCCCTTGGGCTTGGCGCCGATGATGCTCTTCACCGGCTTGCCGCCCTGGAAGACGGTCATCGTCGGGATCGACATGACCTGGTAGTCCCGGGCGATCTGCGGGTTCTCGTCGATGTTGAGCTTGGCGATGGTGAGCTTCTCGCCGTGCTCCTTGGCGATCTCCTCCAGCACGGGGGCGACCATCTTGCACGGCCCGCACCACTCCGCCCAGAAGTCGACGAGGACGGGCTTGTCGCTGCCCAGCACCTCGTTGGCGAAGGTCGCGTCGGTGACCGTCACGGTGTTGCCTGCCATGGTCGTTCTCCCTCTCGGTCTGTCGAGGTCTGGGGTGGGCCTCCGGGGGTGAGAACCCCGGAGTGCCGTGGGGTATGCCCGGATCAGCGCTCGTCGAAGGTCTCGGCCAGCCAGCGCTCGGCGTCGATGGCCGCGGCGGCACCGGTGCCGGCCGAGGTGATCGCCTGGCGGTACACGTGGTCGACCACGTCACCGCAGGCGAAGACGCCGTCGATGTTCGTCCGGGTGGTGGGGTGCTCGACCTGGATGTAGCCCTCGTCGTCGACCTTGAGCTGGCCGACGAACAGCTCGCTGCGCGGGTCGTGGCCGATGGCCACGAACACGCCGGAGGTGGGCATCTCCTCGGTGGCGCCGCTGACGACGTCGGTGAGCTGGACGCCGGAGACGGTCTGGTCGCCGAGGACGTCGGTGACCTGCTTGCCGAGCTGCCAGCGGATCTTCTCGTTGTCCTGGGCGCGCTTCTGCATGATCTTCGAGGCGCGCAGCTCCTCGCGGCGGTGGACGACCGTCACGCTCCGGGCGAAGCGGGTGAGGAAGGTGGCCTCCTCCATCGCGGAGTCGCCACCACCGACCACGACGATGTCCTGGTCGCGGAAGAAGAAGCCGTCACAGGTGGCACAGGCGGACACGCCGCGGCCGAGCAGGCGCTGCTCGTTCTCCAGGCCCAGGTACCGGTACTTCGAGCCGGTGGCCACGATCACCGCGTGCGCCCGGTGCACCTCGTCGCCGACCTTGACCACCTTCGGCGTGGCGGTGAGGTCGACCTCGGTGACGTCGCGGGCGACCAGCTCGGCGCCGAAGCGCTCGGCCTGGGTGCGCATGTCGTCCATCAGCTGCGGGCCCTGGATGCCCTCCGGGAACCCGGGGAAGTTCTCGACCTCGGTCGTGGTCATCAGGGCGCCACCGAACTGGGAGCCCTCGAAGACCAGCGGGTGCAGGTTGGCCCGCGCGGCGTAGACCGCCGCCGTGTACCCGGCGGGGCCCGACCCGATGATGATCAGGTCACGGACGCCGTCGTGCTCCGCCGGCGGGATCACCGGCGCGGTGATCTCGGTGGTCGTGGCGGGGCCAGGGGTCGGCTGGGGGTGGGTCACGCGCGGCACAACGCCCCATCCTAGTGCCGCATTCCCCCATCAGGGCCGGTGGAGGGCGGTGTGGCTCACCCGGCGGGGGTGACGGCGACCTCGGCGAGGGCCCCGGCGAACCCGTCCTCGGCGGGCACCAGACCGGTCACCCACACCAGCACGTACCGCGTGGTCACCGGCTCGTCGAAGGACAGCTCGGCGGTGCCGTCGACGGTGCCGGCGGCGGCGACGGGGAAGGACTCCAGGTCGCCGTCGGGTGCCTCGCCGGTGCGGACCTCCACGGTGATGCCCGCGGTGGGCGTCGTCAGGGTCACCCCGCCGACCGGCTGGGCCGAGCCGAGGTCGAGGACGAGCCCGACGCCGGGCTTGAGGTTGCCGAAGGCGGGTGAGCCCCGGTAGCTCAGCGTCGACCACGCGGTGGCCGGGTCCCCGTCGAGGGCCAGCGGCACGTCGCCGTCGTTCTCGGACGCCCCGTCGCCGAAGGGGTCGAAGACCGCGCCGGAGGCGACGGCCAGGGGTGCGCCGGGGGCCGCGGAGGGCACGGCGCTCGCCGAGGCCGCGGCGCTGCTCGACGACGGCGACGGCGTGACCGGCCGGCGGTCCACGTCGTCGGCCACCGACAGCAGGTTCGTGCCCACCCACCAGGCCAGCAGCACGACGACGGCGAGCGCGGCCAGCGGCAGCCCGGCGACCAGCAGCCGGCGGGAGGACCGCGACCGGCCGCCGCCCTCGTCGTCGTCGGCGGCGTCGAACAGGACCGGGTCGTCGTCGGCCGCGTCGTCGGGAGAGCGCAGGGGCGGGACCGGCGGGAGGACGCCGGGGCCCATCCGCTGCGGCCGGTCCTCGGGCTCCGGTGCGACGACCGGGGTCGCCACCGTCGCGTCCCCCGCGCTGTCCGCCTGCTCGGCGTCCCGGTACTCGCGTAGCCGGCGCAGCCAGCCGCTGTCGCTCTCGTCCCGGTCACGGACCGGCACGGAGGCGTGGCCCCCGCTGCGCGGCCGCTCGGCCAGCAGGGCGGCCATCGCGGCGGCGCTGGCCAGCCCCGCACCCGGCTCGGTGGACCGCGCCCGCCGCACGAGGGCGGCCAGGTCGGGCTGGGCGATGACCGGGGGCGGCGCGGCGACGCCGTCGGGACCGGCGAGGCCGGCGCGGCGGCCGGTCAGGCAGTACTCGAGCAGGGCGCCCAGCGCGGCGATGTCCTCCTGGACGCTGCCGGTGGCGGCCGGGACGGCGCGCAGCCCGACCAGCCCGTTGGGCCGCAGCACGATGGTCTCGGGGCTCAGCCCGCCGACGGCCAGGCCGACCCGGTGCGCCTCGGCCACGCCCTCGGCCAGCCGGCGCAGCACCGTGCGGGCCTGCCGCTCGTCCATCGGGCCGTCCGCGAGCCGGTCGGCGAGGGTCTGGCCCTCGATCCACTCGTTGACGACGTAGGCGACCCCACCCGCACCGCCGGTGCCCTCGGAGGCGTCGTAGACCATCGCCAGGGCGGGCGTGGCCAGCCCGCCGGCGGTCAGTGCACGGGCGATCCAGGCCCGCGCCGCCGGCCCGCCGGGCACGTGCACGCGGATGGCGACGTCGCGGTTGAGGACGCGGTCGCGGGCCCGCCAGCAGTGGATGACGCCGGTGCCGGTCTGCTCCTCGGGGCCGACCTGGTCCAGCGGCCGGTAGCGGTCGGGGAGCCCGGTGATCGTGGACGTCACGGACGCTGCCGACCCCCTGTCCCTGTCCGGCCGGTGGCGTGCTGCCCCGGGGCCGGTGCCGTCGCCCGCCGGCCGGTCGGCGCTCATCCGCGGCCCAGCCGCGCGCGGACGGCGGCGAGGGGCTCCCGGAGCTCCGGGACGCGGGCGAGCACGAACCCGGCCAGGGCCGTGACACCGACGACCACGGTACCGATCACGAGGGTACCGAGCGAGCCTGCCACGGACGTACCGAAGGCGTCCTCGGTCACCCCGGTCACCAGCCAGCCCAGCAGGCCGGCGACGACCGAGGCCAGGACCATCCACAGCACCGGGCCGAGGGTCTCGCGGGTGCGCAGCCCGCCGAGCCTGCGCTGCAGCGCCACGTGCCCGAACACCCACCCGGCGAGGTAGGTGAGGCTGGTGGCCAGCATCAGCCCGGCGACGACGTGCTCGGGCCCGACGACCGCCGGGACGAGCAGCAGCAGCGGCACCCGGACCAGCACCATGCCGACCTGGATGAGCGTGGGCGTGCGGGCGTCCTTCATGGCGTAGAAGACCCGCAGCTGCAGCAGCGTCACCGCCATGGGCAGCAGGCCGAAGGCGCCGACCGCGAGCGCCGCACCGATGCCCTGGGCCTCCTCCACCGAGGTGTTGCCGCGGGCGAAGGCGACGGTGGCCAGCTCCGGGCCCAGCACGGTCAGCGCCGCGGCCACCGGCAGCAGCCCCAGCGCCGACAGCCGGGTGCCCAGGGCGAGGTCCTGCACGACGCCGGGCACGTCGGAGCGGGCGGCGGCGCGGCTCATCCGCGGCACCAGGGCGGTCAGCAGCGCGACGCCGATGATCCCGTAGGGCATCTGGAACAGCAGGCTGGCGATGGCCAGCGCACTGGACCCCAGGCCGCCCTCGCGGGTGGCGGCGTTCGCGATGCGGGTGGCCACCACCACGCCGACCTGGCTGACGGCGACGTAGCCGACCACCCACAGCCCCAGGCCGCCCACCTCGCGCAGGCCGATGCCCCGCAGGTTCCACCGGGGCCGCAGCGGCACGCCGGCGCGGCGCAGCAGGGGCACGAGCACCAGCGCCTGCACGGCGATCCCGAGCAGCGTGCCGCCGCCGAGCAGCCAGACCTGGCCGGGCGTGATGGTCGCCGGGGTGAGGTCACCGGGCCCGGCGGCCATCAGGAAGAGCACGCCGATGGCGATGACGACGAGGTTGTTGAGCACCGGCGCCCAGGCGGGCGGCCCGAAGACGCCGCGGGAGTTGAGGATCGCCTGGGCGAGTGCGCCGATGCCGTAGAACACGATCTCGAGCAGCAGGATCCGCGCCAGCCAGTTGGCCAGCCGCACCTGTTCCTCGTCGCCCTGGATGCCGTAGAGCGCGGTGAGCAGCGGGGCGACCGCGACGGCGACGGCGGTGACCACCACCAGCCCGGCGATGGCCACGGTGGACAGCCGCTGGGCGTAGGACACCCCGCCGTCCCGGTCGCGTTCCTGGGCGTGCACCAGCAGCGGCACGATGACCGAGGTGAGGACCCCGCCGAGCAGCAGCTCGTAGACGATGTTGGGCAGCGTGTTGGCGGTGTTGTAGGCGTCGTTGACCAGGCCGACGCCCAGCGCCGCGGCCAGCACGACGGTGCGCAGCAGTCCGGTGACGCGGGAGACCAGCGTGGCCACCGCCATCGTGCCCGCCGCGCGCAGGATGCCCCGGCTGGCGCCGGGGGCGCCCTCCCGCCGGCGGGCCTCCTCCTCGGTCTCCCCCTCCGGCGGCCGCGGCACCGGCGGCAGCACCAGCATCGGGAGGACCTGGGTCTCCTCGGCCGGCAGGAAGCGGTGGCGCACCGGCGGCGGCACCGGCGGCAGCGGCCGGGGGGTGCGCCGGACGTCCGCGGGCGGTGCGGCGGGCGGCCGGGCGCCGGTCCGCGGCGGCGGGGAGGGCGGCCGGCCGGCCGGGGAGCGCCCGGGCGCCGCGTCCGGGCGCGGCCGGGCCGGCGGCGGGACCGGGGGTACCGGACGGCGGGCCGGCGAGGCGGGCAGCCGCGAGTCCGGCGGCGGCGCGACCGGGTAGGGCGGCGGGGGGAGCGGCGGCCGGCTCGAGCGCTCGGTGCGGTCCGGACGCTCGGTGCGGTCCCGCGCACCGGAGGTGGGCGGGACCGGCGGCAGCGGCCGCTGCGCGGGGGCGTCCTCCTCGCTGCGGGGCCCGCCGCTCACACCGGGCTCCGGCTGGGCGGGAACGACGCGCCGGCCGGCTCGGCCGCGTCCTGCTCGCGGCCGCGCCGGCGCAGGTACCGCACGCCGCGGCGCAGGAACAGCAGGCCGAGCAGCGCGGCGGCGCCGATGGTGATCGACAGCGAGATGGTGCCGTAGGCGGTGCTGCGCACCTGGATGGCGACGTCCTCGCCCAGCGGCCGGCCGCCGGGCGTGGTCAGACCCGCGGTGACGGCGAACCGTCCGGACTGGCGGACCTCGGTGGGGATCTCCACCGTCGTCCGCTGCCCGGGCGCCACCTCCTGCGGGCCCGGGTCGCCGATGGTCAGGCCGACGTTGTCGCGGGTGCGGACGTCGAGCAGCACCCGCACGGGGAAGGGCAGGTCGTTCTGCACGGTGAGCACCAGCGGGGCGTCGCTGGAGGCCAGGCTGTAGGTGCCGTCGGCCGGAGCGAGCAGGGTGACCTGCTGGCGCAGGTCCTCGACGGTGTCGCGCAGGTCGGCCGCCGCCGTCCGGAAGGCGGCCGGCTCGTCGCGCCAGGCCGACGACGCGGTGCGGGCCAGCGCGGCGTCGTACGGGGCCAGTTCGGTGGCGGGGTCGCTGGTCACCGCTCCGGCGAGGTCGTCGCGCAGGCTCGCGGCGGCGACGACGTCGGCCAGGCCCTGGGGGTCGAGCAGGGCGGCGTCCGCGGGTTCGAGCGGCGTGCCGGCGTCGGTGACCGGCCCGGCCGCGAGGTCGGTGAGCGAGGCGGGGCGCAGGCCCGGCAGCGCGGTGTCGGCGATCATCGCGGCGACGGTCTCGGGGTCGGGGTCGACGTCGCGCGGCGCGGCGACGAGCACCGACTGGCCGGCCGGGTCGGCGACCGGCTGCTGGGAGAGCAGGACCAGCTCGGCGAGGTAGCGCTGCTCGGCCACCCGGGGCCCGCCGGCGGTGCTCCGGGTGGCGCCGGCCAGGCCGGACAGGCCGCTGTCGGCCACCAGCGCCTCGACCGGGCCCTCGGCGCCGGGCAGGGTGGTGCGGGCCGCCGCGCCGCCGCCGGCGAGGCCGAGCGCGGCCTCACCCGTGGTCAGGGCGCCGGAGGCGACGACGACCTGCTCGACGCCGCCGTCGCTGAGCGTGCCGAGGGTCTCGGGCCGCAGCGAGCCGCCGGCGGCCCAGGCGAGGTCGGTGCGCGGCGCGACGCCGAGCACCTCCTCGACGAGGGCGGCACCGGCAGGTCCCGGGGAGTCGGCGGAGACGGTGCCCTCGGGCCTGCCGTCGGTGGGGTCCCCGCCCTCCCCCGTGGCCGGCGCCGGAGCGGCCGCGGGCAGGCTGCGGGTGAGCGCCGCGGGCAGGCCGGCCGACTGCAGCGCGTCGGCGTCGACGTCGCCGTAGGACAGCGCGACGACGGGGTGCTCGGCGGCCACGGCGCGCAGCCGCTCGAGCCAGGCCGCGGCCGCCTCGGTGCCGGTGCCCGCGCCCTCCTCGCCCGCGACGTCATAGGGCCCCTCGGCCATGAGCGCGAGCTCCTCGACCAGCGCCGGGTCGACGGCCACGCTGACCGGGGCGACGGGGGTGGTCGTGGGCGCGCCCGGCCCGAGCGCGGTGGGCAGCCGCTCGAGCACCTCCAGCGCCCGGTCGAGCCGGCCGCCCTCGGACACCAGGCCGGTGAGGTCGTCGTCGACGAACCCGCCCGAGGCGTCGCGGTGGGTGCGCTCGACCAGCGGCCACAGCCAGGCCACCGCGGTCGCGGCGGCGGGGGCGGCGGTCTGCTGCACCACGGAGGTGGTCACCTCGCCGACCCGCCGCGGGTCGCCGTCGGCCCCGGTCCCGTTGACGTTGAGCAGCACCGGGTAGACGCCGTCGCGGTCCATGGCCAGGTCGGCGGTGGTGGCCGTGTAGGTGAACGGCAGCGAGGCGCCCGGCCCCAGCGGGGCGGGCAGCGGCACGAAGGGCGTGACGGCCGCCGACACCGGGTCGGGGTCGACGTCGGCGGCGAGGAGTTCGGCCCGGGTGGTGACCACCTCGCCGCGCTGCAGGCGGATGCCGAGGTCGGTGAGCGTCTCGTCGCCGGCGTTGGTGAGCGTGCCGGCCAGCGTGACCGTGCCACCGGGCGCGACCGTGCGCGGGTCGAGGCGGGTCAGCTCGACGGTCACCGGGCGCTCGGGGTCGCCGGGGGGTGCGGGCCGCGACGGCGCGGTCGGCGTGGGCGGCGTCGTGGGGGCGGCGGCGGCCGGCGCCGCCGCCGGCCCCGCGAGCAGCGGGAGGGCCAGCAGCGCGGTGGTCAGGACGCGGCGCACGCGGTCACCGCGGCGCGTCCCGGTCCTCCCGCGCCGGCCGGCCCCGGCGGCGGGGGTGCTGTGCCTGGGACGGACCTCGCGCGAGCGGTCACGCACTGTCGGCGAGCAGCGCCGGCGCCCGCTCGACCAGCGCACGCTCGTCGGCGTAGGCCAGCCGGTCGCTCAGCTCGTCGAGGGGCACCCAGGCGACCTCGGTCACCTCGACGTCGGCGTCGGAGAGGGCACCGCCGATGGCGCGCAGCAGGAAGTGGTGCACGGTCTTGTGGACGCGCCGGCCCTCGGCGACGAACCAGAAGTCGATGATCCCGAGCGGGGCGAGGACCTCACCGATGATCCCGGTCTCCTCGGCGACCTCGCGGACCGCGGTGTCCTCCGGGGTCTCGCCCTCCTCGATGTGCCCCTTGGGCAGCGACCACAGCAGCCGGCCCCGGCGGTCGGTGCGGCCGATGAGCGCGGCGCGGGGGCCGGAGATGCCGTCGTCGGCGACCACCAGGCCCCCGGCGGAGGTCTCGTCGACCCGGCGCAGTCGGCGGCCGGGGCGCCCTCGTCCACCGGTCCCTCCCATGCCAGGAGGGTAGCGCGAGACGCCGCACTACCCTGGCTCGTCGTGTCCGGTGTGCCCCCGGCGGTCCAGCAGACCGTGCGCGACCTCGTCGACGTCTCGCCCGTGCTCGTCGAGCTCGGCGAGCGGTTCGCCGCGGCCGGCTTCGAGGCGCACCTGGTGGGCGGCTCGGTGCGCGATGCGCTGCTGGCCGCCGGGAGCGGCGCCGCGCCCCCCGCCGGCGACCTCGACGTCACCACCGACGCCCGGCCCGAGCAGGTGCTGCGGCTGCTGCGCGGCTGGGCGGGTTCCACGTGGAACCAGGGCATCGCCTTCGGCACCGTGGGCGCCGAGATCCGCGGCACCCGGGTCGAGATCACCACGTTCCGCGCCGACCGCTACGACCGGGAGTCGCGGAACCCGGAGGTGGCCTGGGGGACGTCGCTGCGCGACGACCTCGCCCGCCGCGACTTCACGGTCAACGCCATGGCCGTCTCGCTGGGCCCCGACCGGACGGTGACCGATCCCTTCGGCGGCCTCGGCGACCTGCTGGCCCGGAGGCTGCGCACCCCCGGCGCGGCCACGGACTCCTTCGCCGACGACCCGCTGCGGATGCTGCGCGCGGTCCGCTTCGTCGCCCAGCTCGGCGTCACGCCCGTCGACGAGGTGGTCGAGGCGCTCATCGCGATGTCCGGGGAGCTGGCCCGGATCACGCCGGAGCGGGTGCAGGCCGAGCTGTCCCGGACGCTGCTGCAGGACGCCCCGCGCGCGGCGCTGGAGCTGTTCGTGTCCACCGGCCTCGCCGACGTCGTCCTGCCGGAACTGCCGGCGCTGCGGATGGAGATCGACGAGCACCACCAGCACAAGGACGTCTACTCCCACTCGCTGACCGTGCTGGACCGGGCCATCGCGCTGGAGCGGGCCGATCCCGACGCGCCGTCGCCGGACCTGGTGCTGCGGCTGGCCGCGCTCCTGCACGACGTCGGCAAGCCCGCCACCCGCCGGCACGAGCCGCGCGGCCGGGTGTCCTTCCACCACCACGAGGTGGTCGGCGCCAAGCTGGTGCGCAAGCGACTGACCGCGCTGCGCTACCCCAAGGAGGTCGTCGAGGCGGTCGCCCGCCTGACCTTCCTGCACCTGCGGTTCCACGGCTACGGCCGCGGCGAGTGGACCGACTCGGCGGTGCGCCGCTACGTCACCGACGCCGGCGACCTGCTGCCCCGGCTGCACAAGCTGGTGCGCTCGGACTGCACGACGCGCAACAAGCGGCGGGCGGCGGCGCTGTCGGCGACCTACGACTCCCTGGAGCGGCGGATCGCCGAGCTGTCGGCGGCCGAGGACCTCGCCCGCGTGCGCCCCGACCTCGACGGCAACGCGATCATGGAGATCCTCGGCATCGGCCCGGGCCGCGAGGTCGGCGAGGCGTGGCGCTTCCTCAAGGACCTCCGCCTCGAGCGCGGCCCGCTCGACCCCGACGAGGCCGAGGCCGAGCTGCGCGCCTGGTGGGCCGCCCGCTCCTGATCCCTCCTCCGCCCGGGTGACACCACCCCGCGCGGTCTCCCCCGCCGCGCCGGACGCCGGTAGGACCGACGGCCGGGCCGCAGGGACGGGGGACGGGTGCACGGGCGATGTGTGCACGGGCGATGTGTGCACGGGCGGGGGCACGGCCGGGGGCTGCTCCGGGCAGCGCGCCGCCCCGGCCCGACCGCCGTCGCCGTCGGCTGCCTGGTCCTCGCGCTGACCGCGTGGTCGGTCCAGGACCCCGCCGGCGCCCCGCCGGAGACGGCGCCGGCCGCCGTCCCTGGCCAGCGGCCCACCCCGGGGGTCGGTGCCGCGCCGTCGCCGCTGGGCGTCCCGCCGCCGGCTCCGGCCCCCGGCGGCAGCTGGGCGTTCCTCGACCACCAGGCCGACGGCGTCACGCCGGTCGCCTACGACCCCTGCCGCGCCGTCCACTACGTCGTCGGCGCCGGCGACACCCCGCCGGACGCGGAGGCCCTCGTCGCCGACGCCGTCGCGGAGGTCGCCGCGGCCACCGGCCTGCGCTTCGTGCCCGAGGGCCGCACCGACGAGCGGGTCGGCCGCGACCGCCCGGCGTACCAGCCCGCCCGCTACGGGAATCGCTGGGCGCCGGTGCTGGTCTCCTTCGAGCCGCCGGCCGGCAACCCCGACGTCGGCGGCGGCGTCGCCGCCCGCGGCGGCAGCGAGGCCGTCTCCGCGGGCGGGCCGGCGGTCTACGTGACCGGCAGCGTCGTCGTCGACGCCGACTGGGCGGCCGGCGCGGCGGCCACGCCGGCGGGCCGAGCCGCGCTGCGGGCGGTGCTGGTGCACGAGCTCGCGCACGTGCTGGGCCTGGCCCACGTCGACGACCCCGGCGAGCTCATGCACGGGGCCAACGACGGGCAGCTCGACCTGGGCCCCGGGGACCGTGCCGGCCTGGCGCGGCTCGGCCGGGGCGCCTGCGAGCCCGCGCTGTAGGGACCTCCTCCCTCGGAGGGTCCGGGCGGGCTCCGGGCTGCACCCCGGTGGCCGCGCGGCCGAGAGGATGGGGGACGGGAACGGGCGAGAGGAGCCGCAGCGTGCACGGGGGACCGGAGGACCGCCCGGGCGGAGCGCCACCGCGGGGTGGCCCGGTGCCACCCGTGCCGGGGGTGCCCACCTCGCCCACCGGCCGGGTGCCGCAGTGGGTGCTCGACGAGCTCGCCGGCCGGCCCGCCGATCCCGGTGCCTGGCGCTCGTGGACGCCACCCCGCCGCCCGCGCCGACACTCCCCCGCCGTACGGGGGCTGCTGTCGGTCCTCGTCGTCGTGGCCCTCGCCCTGGGCGCCTCCGTCCTGGTCGGTGAGCTGCCCTGGCCGGACCCGCCCGCAGGCGCCGGTGCCTCCGCCGGCGGACTCGGCGGAGGCACCGGCGACCGTCCGACCCCGGGGCGGGAGGCCGCGGAGGCGCCACTGGGGCAGCCCGCCCCGGCACCGGGCACCGGCAGCCACGCCTTCGCCGCCGTTCAGGACGACGGCGTCACCCCCGTCGCCTACGACCCGTGCCGGCCGGTGCACTACGTCCTCGCGCCCGACGGTGCGCCGGAGGGCGCCGACGTCCTGGTCGCGGAGGCGGTCGCGCGGCTGTCGGCGGCCACCGGCCTGCGGTTCGTCCACGACGGGACGACCGACGAGCGGTGGTCGGACCAGCGGCCGGCCCACCAGCCCGACCGGTACGGCGACCGCTGGGCGCCGGTGCTGGTCAGCTGGGCGACGCCGGAGGAGGTGCCGGCGCTGGCGGACACCGTCGCCGGGATCGGTGGCAGCCAGGCGGTGTCGGTGGGCGGACCGCTCGTCTACGTCACCGGGGCGGTCGCCCTCGACGCCGGGTGGGCGGCCGCTGCCGCCTCCACCCCCGGGGGTCGCGAGGCGATCCGCGCGGTGGTCCTGCACGAGCTCGGCCACGTGCTGGGCCTGGCCCACGTCGACGACCCGGCCGAGCTGATGTCGGCGACCAACGAGGGCCAGGTCGACCTCGGGCCGGGGGACCTCGCCGGGCTCGCACGGCTGGGCCGGGGCGCCTGCGAGCCGGCGCTGTAGGGACCGGTCAGGGCGCGTGCGCCCGGGTGATCCGGGCGTAGCCGGCGGCCGTCAGGGCGTACACCGCGGCGACGACGGCCAGGCCGGTCACCGACCGTCCCGACGCGGGCAGCAGCAGCGCGCCGGCCACCAGCGCCGCCACGTAGGCGACGTTGACCAGGGTGTCGTAGACGGAGAACACCCGGCCCCGGAAGTCGTCGTCGACCGACTGCTGCAGCGTGGCGTCGACGCAGATCTTCACGCCCTGCGCGACGAAGCCGAGGACGAGACCGGCGGCCACCCACCCGGGCGGTGCGAACGTCGGCCCGAGCGCGAGCTGGAGCGCCCCGCCGCCGGCCAGCAGCAGCACCACCCACCCGCGGGTCCCCAGCCGGCGCACCGCCGCGGGCGTCGTCGCCGCCGCCAGCAGGGTGCCGGCCGACCCGGCCGCCAGGACCACGCCGAGGCCGGCCAGCCCGCCCGGGAGCGGGCCGGTCCCCTCCGTGAGCGTGTTCCGGTACAGCAGCAGGGTCATGAGCGTGAGCAGGCCGTAGCAGACCCGGTGCGCCCCGATGGCCGCCAGCGCCGCGGCGGCCGGCGGGTGCTCGGCCACGTGCCGGGCGCCGGCCACCATCCCGCGCAGCACCGCCCGGGCCGGCAGGCGGGCGGACCGGGCACCCGAGTCGGGGCCGAGGTACTGCCGGCCGAACCCCGTGGCGACGGCGGCCGACGCCAGGTACGGCAGGGCCGCCGAGGCCGCCACGGCGGCGTAGGCGACGTCCCCGGCCGTCCCGAGCTGCAGCAGCCCCAGGGCGGTGATGCCGCCGACGACGGTGGCCACCGCCCCGGACGTCGTCGACAGCGCGTTGGCCGGCACGAGCGAGGCCGGGTCGGTGGTGTGCGGCAGCGCCGCGGACAGCGCCGCCAGCAGGAACCGGGTGACGGCGAAGACGGCGAGCCCGGCGACGTAGAAGAGCGGTCCCGCGTCCCCGGCCAGCACCAGCGCGGCGACCACCGCGACCAGCCCGGCGCGCAGCACGTTGGCCCGCACCAGGACCTGGCGCCGGCTCCACCGGTCCAGCCAGACACCGGCGAACGGCCCGACCACCGAGTACGGCAGCAGCAGCACGGCGAAGGCCGCGGCGACGTCGACCGGGTCGGCCGCCCGCTGCGGGTTGAACAGCACCGTCCCGGCGAGCGCCGCCTGCAGCACGCCGTCGCCGGACTGGGCGAGCAGCCGGGTGGCCAGCAGGCGGCGGAAGTCCCCGCGGGCGAGCAGGTGCCGCACGGTGGTGTCGGCCTGCTGCACCCGATCACCGTACGGGGCGGCCCCACCCTCCCCCGGGCGCCGGACTGATGCACACTGGTTCCGATGTCCTCGGTGCCCTCGTCACCCGACCCCGACTCCGGCCGGCCCGCCCGGGCGGCCCGGGGCCGGCGTCGCGCGGCGGTCCCCACGCTGTCGACCGGCACGCTCGACGACGTCGCCCCGGGATCCCTGCTGGTCGCCATGCCGGCACTGAGCGACCCCAACTTCGCCGGCACCGTCGTCTACGTGCTCGACCACAACGACAGCGGCACCCTCGGCGTCGTCCTGGGCCGGCCGAGCCAGGTCGAGATCCGCGACGTGCTGCCCGGCTGGTGCGACCTCGCCGTCGAGCCGGGCGTCTTCCACGTCGGCGGCCCGTGCGAGACCGACACCGCGCTGTGCCTGGCCGCCTGCCCCGGGCACGGCACCGAGCCGGAGGGCCTGCGCCGGGTGGCCGGTGACGTCTACCTCGTCGACCTCGACGCCGACCCCGACGCCCTCGACGGCGGCGTCGCGGGCCTGCGGGTGTTCGCCGGTTACGCCGGCTGGTCGCCTGGTCAGCTCGCCGCCGAGATCGCCGAGGGCGCGTGGGCGTGCGTGCCCGGGACGCCCGGCGACGTCCTCAGCGAGTTCTCCGGCCCGGAGCTGTGGCGCGCGGTGCTGGCCCGCCAGACCGGCCGGCTGGCGGTGCTGTCGACGGCGCCGGCCGACCCGTCGGCGAACTGACCCTCCCGGGTGGTCCGACTCCCCGGGACACGCCGTCGTGCTGCGCCTGCCGACCGATTCTGGTAGGAACATCCCCGGAGGGGGCGGTCTGGGGAAGAGGCCGCCCCCTCCCCCCATGTCCGGACCCGCTCACAGGCCCAGGGCGGCGGCGACCTCCGGGTGCGCGACCGCGTCGAGGGTCTGCCCCTCCTCCGGCAGCGCGATCGTCCGCGGCCCGTGGTCGGCGAGCGTCACCGTCACCTCGGTCTCCGGACCGGGCAGTGCGGCCTCGTACTGCAGCAGCAGGTCGCTGGTGTCGTCGACGGCCACCGACCAGCCCGCCTCCGAGGCGTAGACCGACGCCAGCCGGCTGTCGATCGAGCGCTGCCCCTCCCACGTCGCCGCGCCGTCGAGGAACGCGGCCGCCTCGTCGGCCTCCTCCGCGCCCAGGTTGAGCACCACCTGCACGAGGACGTCGGTCAGCGGCACCGCGTCCGGCCCGGCGGCGAGCGGGCGGCGGACGAACGGGACGTCGGGCAGGCCCGCGGCGGCCAGCGCCTCGGGCAGGCCCGGCACGTCGCCGAACCAGACCTGGTCACGGGTGAAGAACAGCGTGCGGACGTCGTCGGGCCGCTCGTCCCCGTAGGAGGTCACCACCCGGGCCCGGCCGGCTCCTCCGGCCAGGTCGACCTCGCCGGTGAGCGTGAGCCGGCCGTCCTCGCCGAACGGGGCGGTGACCACGATGTCGGCGCCGCCCTCCTCCTCGACACCGCGGACGAGCAGCCCGGCCAGCACCTCGGCCTCCTCGGCGGTCACCGGGTCGCCGGGCTGCCGGTCGGTCTCGTCGCCCGAGCAGCCGGTCAGCCCGACGCCGAGCAGGACCAGCGCGGTCGCGAGCAGGCGGCGCGGCATGGCGGCCAGCGTATGCAGCGCGGCGGCGGCCCGCGGCCCCCGACAGGCCGCAGGCCCGCCCCCCGGTACGGGGGACGGGCCTGCGTGAGGTGCTGGACGGGGTCCCTACACGACGTCGCCGCGGATGAAGGCCTCGACGGCGTCGCGGGCCTCGCTGTCGCTGTACTGCACCGGCGGGGACTTCATGAAGTAGGACGACGCGGAGAGGATCGGGCCCCCGACCCCGCGGTCCTTGGCGATCTTGGCGGCGCGGACGGCGTCGATGATGATGCCGGCCGAGTTCGGGGAGTCCCAGACCTCGAGCTTGTACTCCAGGTTCAGCGGGACGTCGCCGAACGCGCGGCCCTCGAGCCGGACGTAGGCCCACTTGCGGTCCGACAGCCACGGCACGTGGTCCGACGGGCCGATGTGCACGTTGTCGGTGCCCATGTCGCGGTCGACCTGGCTGGTGACGGCCTGGGTCTTGGAGATCTTCTTCGACTCCAGCCGCTCGCGCTCGAGCATGTTCTTGAAGTCCATGTTGCCACCGACGTTGAGCTGCATCGTGCGGTCGAGCTGCACGCCGCGGTCCTCGAAGAGCTTGGCGAGCACCCGGTGGGTGATGGTGGCGCCGACCTGGCTCTTGATGTCGTCGCCGACGATCGGGACGCCGGCGGCGGTGAACTTGTCCGCCCACTCCTTGGTCCCGGCGATGAAGACCGGCAGGGCGTTGACGAAGGCGACACCGGCGTCGAGGGCGGCCTGGGCGTAGAACTCGGCGGCCTGCTGCGACCCGACCGGCAGGTAGCAGACCAGGACGTCGGCACCGGACTCGCGCAGGGCGGCGACGACGTCGACCGGCTGCTCGTCGGACTCCTCGATCGTCGCCCGGTAGTACTTGCCCAGGCCGTCGAGGGTGGTGCCGCGCTGCACGGTCACACCCAGCGGGGGGACGTCACAGATCTTGATCGTGTTGTTCTCGCTGGCGACGATCGCCTCGGAGAGGTCGCGGCCGACCTTCTTGGCGTCGACGTCGAAGGCGGCGACGAACTGCACGTCGGACACGTGGTACTCGCCGAAGCGGACGTGCATGAGGCCGGGCACCGAGCTGGTCTCGTCGGCGTCCCGGTAGTAGTGCACGCCCTGCACCAGCGAGGCGGCGCAGTTGCCCACGCCCACGATGGCGACCTTGACAGCTCCCATGGTCTTCCCTTCTCCCTGGACCCGGTGGTCCGTGTCGCGGGACCGTTCCGGTCCTGGCGGTGGCTGCGGTGGCGGCGCAGCCGGTGGTGCCTGCAGTCGTGCCGTGGTCAGTCCTCCCCGGTCCGGCTCGCCGGGTCCGGGTCCGGGTCGGGCCGGCGGCGCTCGCTGTCGATCAGCTCCGACAGCCAGCGCACCTCCCGGTCGACCGAGTCCAGGCCGTGCCGCTGCAGCTCCAGCGTGTAGCGGTCGAGCCGTTCGCGGGTCCGCGCCAGTGAGGACCGCAGGCCGTCGCGCTGCCGTTCGACCGTGCGGCGGCGCCCCTCGAGGATGCGCAGCCGCACGTCGGCGGCGGTGTGCCGGAAGAAGGCGAGGTGGACGCCGAACAGCCTGTCGTCGTCGTACGCCTCGGGACCGGCCTGGCTGACCAGCTCCGCGAAGCGCTCCTTGCCCTCCGCGGTGATCGTGTAGACCACCTTCCCGCGCCGGCCGGTCAACGGCGGTGCGTCGGCCGGCAGCGGCGTGCGCCGGTCGGGCTCGTCGGTGGTGACCAGCCCGGCGGCGTGCAACCGCTTGAGCGCGGGATACAGCGAGCCGTAGGAGATGCTGCGCAGCCCGCCGAGGACCTCCGCGAGCCGCTTCCGCAGCTCGTAGCCGTGCATCGGGGACTGCTGCAGCAACCCGAGGATGGCGAACTCGAGCACCTCGCCCCCCATCGGTCCCTGCCGGTCGATGTATCGAGACGATACATCGGGGGGTGAACACGTGGGCAACTCGAGGTGCATCGCCCGCCCGGTCGAGGCAGGTCGCCCGACCGGGGGACCCCGGCAGCCGCACCGGCCCGCCGCCGGTCGGTGCGGCCGGCGCGGGTCGTCGTGAGGCTCCCGGCGGCCGGCGCACCTGCGTACATTGGCGGCCGTGCCCGGACGTCGCTCCGTCGTCGACTACTCGCTGCACCGGCGAGCGGTCCTCGCGGACGTCCAGGCCGGGCGCACCGGGCTCTTCGAGGTCTGTGACGCCAGCCCCTACCTGACCCGGGCGGCGAGGTACCACGGTCAGCAGACCGACCTCCCCTGCCCGGTCTGCCGCCGCGAGCGCCTCGCACTGGTGAACTACGTCTACGGTGAAGGGCTGGGCCACGTGTCCGGGCAGGCGAAGACCGAGGCGGAGCTCGCCCGGATGGACGCCGCGCAGGAGGAGTTCTCCGTGTACACCGTCGAGGTGTGCCGCGGGTGCGGGTGGAACCACCTGGACTGCTCCTACGTCCTGGGGGCGGAGCCCGAGCCCGGACGGCAGCCGCGCCGGCGCCGCCGCGCTGCCACGGACTAGCACCGCCGCTCCGGCGGTTGCACCACCGGCGGACCCGTCCGTCACACGCGTCCCGGGGACGCGGCGCGTTCCGCGCGTCCTCCCCGGTGCACACAGCCGAGAACGCCACGCTGGGCCGGATCCCGTCCTGCCCACCGACTACCGAGGAGGGGCTCCCTGGTGCCTCCCCACGACGAGACCTCGCCGGTCGGGCCGTCCGGCGGCCCGCCGCGGCGGCCGTCCGCCCGGACGACCGCCGCGGGCGGAGGTGCCCGCCGGCCGTCCGGGGGTGACCGCGGCCGCACGACGGCGGGACGGACCGGCGGCGCCCGCCCCGGCGGGTCCCGGCCCCCCGGCGCCCGCCCCGCGGCCGGCAAGAACGCGCGCACCAGGAAGCAGCGCCGCCGTCGCCGGCTCAAGATCGCGCTGGCCACCCTCGGCGGGCTGTTCGTGCTGCTCGGCGTCTTCGTCGGCGTCGTCTACGCCACCACCGAGGTCCCCGACCCCAACTCGGTGCAGAACGCGCAGACGACGGTCGTCTACTACGCCGACGGCACCACCGAGATGGCCCGCCTCGGCGACACCAACCGCACCAACGTCGGCTTGGACCAGGTCTCCGAGGGCGCCCGCAACGCCATCCTCGCCGCGGAGAACAAGGAGTTCTACTCCGACCCGGGCATCTCCTTCACCGGTATCGTCCGGGCCGCGTGGAACAACCTCACCGGCAGCTCGACGCAGGGTGGCTCGACGATCACCCAGCAGTACGTCAAGAACGCCTTCCTCAGCCACGAGCAGACGTTCAGCCGCAAGTTCCAGGAGCTCTTCCTGGCGGTCAAGCTGGACAACCAGTACTCGAAGGACGAGATCCTCGAGAACTACCTGAACACCATCTACTTCGGCCGCGGCGCCTACGGCATCGAGGCGGCGGCGAACACCTTCTTCGGCGTCCCGGCCGCGCAGCTGACCCCCCAGCAGGGCGCGGTGCTCGCTGTCCTGGTGCGCAGTCCGAGCTCCTACGACCCCGAGGGCAACCCCGAGGGCGCCCAGGACCGCTGGGGCCTGGTCCTCGACGCGATGGTCGAGGAGGGGTGGATGACGCAGGGCGAGCGCGACGCGTCGGTCTACCCGCCGGTGCTGCCGCGGCCGGAGTCCTCGGCGCTGGGCATCCCCACCGGTCCCGAGGGCCTGGTGGTCTCCCAGGCGATCGACGAGCTCGAGGCGCGCGGCTACTCCGACGAGCAGATCCGGGCCGGCGGCCTGCGCATCACCACGACCGTGGACAAGGCGGCCCAGGACGCCGCGATCGCCGCCGTCGACGACGTCATGGACGGCCAGCCGGACAACCTCCGGCAGGCGCTGGTCGCCGTCGACCCGAGGACCGGCGCGGTCCGGGCGTACTACGGCGGCCGCGTCGGTGCCGGTGACGGCGCCGTCGACTACGCCCAGGCGCGCCGCCAGCCCGGCTCGTCGATGAAGCCCTACGTGCTGGCCACCGCGCTCGACCAGGGCATCGGCGTGAACTCCCGCCGCGACGGCAGCTCGCCGCAGACCTTCCCCGACCGCGAGGCGCCGGTGCGCAACTCCGGCGGGGTCTCCTGCGGGGCCTGCACCCTGGTCGAGGCCATGACCCGCTCGCTCAACACGACCTTCTACGGCCTGGCCTACGAGGTCGGCCCGGACAACGTCCGCGAGACGGCGCTGGCCGCCACGGGCATGCCCGAGACCTGGCCGGCCAACGGTGGCCTGCTCGACGACGAGCCGACCCTGACCGCGCCGGGCTCGGGCGTCACCGGCTCCTCGATCGGCATCGGCGAGTACGAGATGCGCCCGATCGACCAGGCCGCCGGGTTCGCCACCCTCGCCAACGGCGGCGTCCGCCAGGCGACGCACTTCGTCGCCCGGGTCACCGACACCGAGGGTGCGGTCCTGCTGGAGAGCGGCGTCGGCCCGGGTGAGCAGGTCATCGACCCCGACGTCGCCGCCGACACCACCTTCGCCCTGAAGGGCGTGGCGCAGCACTCCCGCCGCGCCCTCGAGGGCGGCCGGGAGGTGGCGTCCAAGACCGGTACGCAGGGCATCGACGCCGACGACAACTCCGACGCGTGGATGGTGGGCTACACGCCCTCCCTGTCCACCGCGGTGTGGATGGGCACCGACGGCTACGAGCCGATCCGCAACGCCGACGGCGCGATCATCTACGGCGCCGGCCTGCCGGGCGCGATCTGGCAGCAGTTCATGGACACCGCCCTGGCCGGCACGCCCGAGGAGGACCTGCCCGACCGGGCGGTCATCCGCGGGGACACCGGCAACGGCGTCCCCGCGCCCACCACCGAGGCCCCGCCGACCACGCAGGCCCCGCCGACCACGCAGGCCCCCCCGACGACCGAGGCTCCGCCGACGACGACCACGCCGCCGGCACCGACGACGACCACCCCGCCGCCGGCGGATCAGGGGCCGCCCGGGGACGAGAACGACGGGGACCCCGACGTCCTAGAGCCCCCGAACGGGAACGGGGGCAACTCCCAGGGCGGGTCGCCGGCCCCCGCGCCCGAGACCCAGGCGCAACCGACCGGCTGACCGCCCCGGGCACACTGACCCGGTGAGCTCCTCCCCCACGGGCCCGTCCGCTCCGGCACCCCAGCCGGCGGACGGGCCCGCGGCGTCTGCGGGGACGCCCGGCCCCGGCATCGGCCGCCGTCCCGACCGGGTGGTGCCCACCTGGTCGGACCCGGTGGCCGTCCAGGCCAGCGAGGCCGTCGGCGGCCCGTGGGGGCGGCACGCGGTCACCGGCCGGGCGCTGTTCTGGACGCCGCTGCGCGTCTGCCTGCTCTACGCCACCGTCGTGCTCGCCGCCGCGTGGCTCAAGCAGTCCCCGTGCTCGGACGGCAACTGGGCGGGGTCGGTGCAGTACACGCACCTCTGCTACTCCGACGCCGTCCCGCTGTTCGGCATCCACGGCCTCGGCGAGGGTGCCGTCCCCTACGTCGACGCGGCCGTGGAGTACCCGGTGCTCACCGGCGCGCTCATGGCGCTCGCCGCGGTGCTCGGCCGCGGCTACGAGGGCCTCGCGGCGGCGGCCGGGCTGCTCCCCCAGGTCCCGCCGGTGCAGGCCTACTACGTGGCCACCTGCCTGCTCCTGAGCCTGTGTGCGCTGGTCACCGTCCGGGCGGTGCTGGGCGCCTCCGGTCACCGCCCGTGGGACGCGGCGCTGATCGGGCTCTCGCCGCTGCTGTTCGTGCACGCGTTCACCAACTGGGACCTGCTCGCCGTCGCGCTGGCCGCCTGCGGGCTGTGGGCCTGGGCGCGCGACCGGCCGGTGACGACCGGCGTGCTGTTCGGCCTGGGCGCGGCCGCGAAGCTGTTCCCCGCGCTGCTGCTCCTCGCCCTCTTCCTGCTCTGCCTGCGCGCGGGGCGGCTGCGGGTGTGGCTGCGCGCGGCGCTGGCGGCGGGGACCGCCTGGCTGGCCGTGAACGTCCCGGTCGCGCTGCCGGCCCCGGAGAACTGGTCGCTGTTCTTCCGGCTCAACAGTTCCCGGCCGGCCGATCCGGACACGCTGTGGAACATGGCCATCACCGCCGCCGGCGGCGACCTGTTCGACGGGCCGCTCGCCCAGGGCGAGACGCCGGTGGTGCTCAACGCGCTGGTGGCGGTCTGCGTGCTGCTGGTGGTCGCCGCCGTCGGCTGGCTGACGCTGGCCGCACCGGTGCGCCCGCGGGTGGCGCAGGTGGCCTTCCTGCTGGTGGCCGGCTTCCTGCTGGTCACGAAGGTGTGGAGCCCGCAGTACTCGCTGTGGCTGCTGCCCCTGGCGGTGCTCGCCCGGCCGCGCTGGCGCTCGCTGCTGCTCTGGCAGGCCACCGAGGCGGTGCTGTGGGTGGTGCGGATGCTCTGGTACCTGGGCACCGGCGAGCGCGGCGTCGGCGTCGAGTGGTTCTTCCTCGCGGTCGGCATCCGCGACCTCGCCGTCTGCGTCCTGGTCGGCCTGGTCGTGCGGGACGTGTGGCGTCCCGACGGCGACGTCGTCCGGACCTCGTGGCCGGCCGTCGACGACCCGGCCGGTGGCCCCCTCGACGGCGCCACCGACCGGGTGGTGCTGCGCCGCCGGCACCGGGATCAGGTGACCTGATCGTCGGGCGTCCTCCCTCACGTCCGGCCACGAGGGAGGACGCCGCAGGGTGAGGGAGGACGGCGGTCCGGGCGGGCGACTACCCGAGCGCCTCGCGGACCAGCGCGACCTCCTCCGCGTGCGCGGCGGGGTCGCCGGGGGTCTCGAGGACGACGGGGCAGCCGGCGGCGCGGGCCACGCCGAGCAGCAGCTCCAGCGGGATCTCGCCCGACGTCAGCGGCGCGTGCCGGTCGCGGCCGGAGCCCTGTGGGTCGCGGCTGTTGTTGAGGTGCACCAGGTCGACCCGGCCGGTGATCGCGCGGACGTCCTCGACGGCGGTGGCGAGGTCCCAGCCGGCGGCCCAGGCGTGGCAGGTGTCGAGCACGAACCCCGCGCCGAACTCGCCGACGGCGTCCCACAGCCGGGCCACCGCGCCCAGCTCGCGGGCCATCGCGTTCTCGCCGCCGGCGGTGTTCTCGATCAGCAGTGGCAGCGGGAAGCCGCCGTCGTCGGCCTGCCGGGCGAACGTCTTGCGCCAGTTGTCGAAGCCGGCGGCCGGGTCGTCCTTGGCCAGCACGTGCCCGCCGTGCACGACCATCCCGCGGGCGCCGATCGCCGCCGATGCCCGCGCGTGCACGGCGAGGTTCTTGCGGCTGGGGATGCGGATCCGGTTGTTGGTCGAGGCCACGTTGAGCACGTAGGGCGCGTGCACGAACACCGCGACGTCGCCGGCGAGCAGGGCCTCGGCGTCGGGACGCGGCGGCGGCGTCTTCCAGCCCTGCGGGTCGCCGAGGAACACCTGCACCGCGTCGGCGTCCACCTCCGCCGCCCGGGCCAGCGGACCGCCGGCGTCGAGCTCGTTGTCCTCGGTCAGTCCGGGTCCGACGTGGACGCCGATCGGCTGCGTGCTCACCCCGGCGACGGTAGTCAGGCCCGGTGACGGTGACCGGGGCTCCCGGCCGCGCTGGTAGCCTGGAGGGGCGCGTCCGTCCGCCGTCCCGGCGGGACCGGGCGCGCGACGCGTGTACGACCCTCCTGCTGCAGACGTCCTGCAGCCGCCACAGACCAGAGGAGGTGGGGTTCTCCGTGCGTCACTACGAACTGATGGTCATCCTCGACCCCGACCTGGAGGAGCGCACGATCGCTCCCTCCCTCGACCGGTTCCTGACCGTCGTCACCAACTCCGGTGGCACCGTCAAGACCGACATCTGGGGCCGGCGCCGCCTGGCCTACGAGATCAAGAAGAACATCGAGGGCATCTACGCGGTCATCGACATCCAGGCCGAGCCCGCCGCGGTCGCCGAGCTCGACCGCCAGCTCAACCTCAACGAGTCGGTCCTGCGGACCAAGCTGATGCGGCCCGAGGTCCACTGACCGTGGCCGGCGAGACCGTCATCACCGTCATCGGCAACCTGACCTCCGACCCGGAGCTGCGCTTCACGCCGTCGGGGGCCGCGGTCGCCAACTTCACCGTCGCCTCGACGCCGCGCACCTTCGACCGGCAGTCGCAGGAGTGGAAGGACGGCGAGGCGCTGTTCCTCCGCTGCAACGTCTGGCGGCAGGCGGCCGAGAACGTGGCCGAGTCCCTCACCCGCGGCTCGCGGGTCATCGTCTCGGGGCGCCTCAAGCAGCGCTCGTTCGAGACCAAGGAGGGCGAGAAGCGCACCGTCGTCGAGCTCGAGGTCGACGAGATCGGCCCCTCGCTGCGCTACGCCACCGCGAAGGTCACCCGTGCCTCCCGCGGTGAGGGTGGCGGCGGCTTCGGCGGCGGTGGCGGTGGTGGCGGCTTCGGTGGCGGCGGCGGTGGCGGGGCGAGCGACCCGTGGTCGACGCCCGCCGGCCCGTCCGACGAGCCCCCCTTCTGAGAAAGGACCCCCTCGCTCCCCACGCCACGCTCCGCGCGGCGCGGGCTCCCGCGAGAGGGCCGTTCCCTCTCCTCACCACTAGTCGTACCTGGAGAACCCAGTGCCCAAGCCCCCCGTGCGCAAGCCCAAGAAGAAGGTCTGCCAGTTCTGCAAGGACAAGGCGACCTACATCGACTACAAGGACACGACCCTGCTGCGGAAGTTCATCTCCGACCGCGGCAAGATCCGTGCCCGCCGCGTCAGCGGCAACTGCAGCCAGCACCAGCGGGACGTCGCCACGGCCGTGAAGAACAGCCGTGAGATGGCCCTGCTGCCCTACACCTCGACGGCGCGCTGACCATGAGCACCCAGAAGCTGATCCTGACGCAGGAGGTCACCGGTCTCGGGTCCTCCGGTGACACCGTGGAGGTCAAGGGCGGCTACGCCCGCAACTACCTCCTGCCCCGCGGCCTGGCCATCGTCGCCACCCGCGGTGCCGAGAAGCAGGTCGAGTCGCTGCGCCGGGCGCGTGCCGCCCGCGACGTGCGGTCGCTCGAGGAGGCCCAGGCCGTGGCCGGGCGCCTCTCCGGCCTGACCGTCCGGGTGCCGGCCCGCGCCGGCGACGGTGGCCGCCTCTTCGGCCGCGTCACCACCGCCGACGTCGCCGCGGCCGTCACGGCCGCCGGTGGCCCGGAGCTCGACCGCCGCCGCATCGAGCTGCCCAGCAGCATCAAGACCACTGGTCAGCACACCGTCACCGTGCGGGTGCACCCGGAGGTCACCACCCAGCTGGCGATCGAGGTCGTCGCCGGCTGAGGAAGGACCCCGCTGCCCCCCACCGCTCGCACGCTCGCGGCGGGACCCTGCAGCGGGGCCGTTCCAGCACGTCGCCAGGAGGGGGGGGGGGCGGGGGCCCCCCCCGCCCCCCGCCCCCCCCCCCCCCCCCCCCCCCCCCGCGGGCGGGGGGGCCGCCCGGGCCCGGCGGCCGCCCCCCCGCCCCGCGGCGGCCCCCCCCGCCCCCCCCCCCCCCCCCCCCCTCCTGCCGTCTCCGGCCCCGTCAGCTCCCCGGTGCGGTGTCGGGGTCGGCGCGGCCGGCCGCGTGCAGCACCAGCAGTCCGCCGACGGCGGGCACGAGGCCCCGCAGGCGCACGGCACGGGGCAGCGGGAGCTGCCAGGCGAGGACCGCGGTGACCAGGTAGGCGGTGCCGTGCAGCGGCCCGACGGCCGAGGCCAGCGGCGCCCAGTGCACGGTCACCAGGTTGACCAGCAGCACGGTGAGGGTGACCAGCTCGGCCGCGGTGGCCAGCGCCAGCCAGCGGGCCGGTGACTCAGACACCGGTCGTCGAGCCCGGCCGGACGACCATGAGCACCACGACGACCACCCAGACCAGGTTGAACGTCCCCGAGGCCATCGCCAGCCGCCGCACGCGGGCCGTGCTGCCGGTGAGGGTGCCGGTGACGGTCCCGACGCCCGGGCCTCCCTCGCCACCGTCCGTCCCCTCCCCCGCGGCCGCGAGGACCTCCTGCTGGCCCGGCAGGACGACGCTGACCAGCACGCCCGCCGCGAGCAACGTCAGGGCCATCGAGACCAGCACCCACGCGTCGGCGAGCACCCCCAGCGAGCTCGCCGTCGCGATCCCGAACACCGGCACGGCCAGCGACAGGACGGCGTAGACGCGGGTGACCCGGTGCAGCAGGCGCAGCGCGGGCACCGCGGCCGGGTCGCGCCCCTCCAGCGCCTGCCGGGCGTAGCGGGGGAACAGGCTCACCGCGATCGTCACCGCGCCGACGAAGACGACGGCCACGACGACGTGGACGCTGAGCAGCACTGCAGCCACGGGACCTCCTCGGGTCGGTGCCACCCACGGTATCAGCCAGACTGAAACAGCTTGGCCTGCGATCATGCGGACGTGACGGCAGCCGAGGGGACGGGAGGCCCGCCACCGACCAGCACCGCGATGGCCCTGGTGGTGACCGGTCGGGCCATGGAGGACCTGCTCACCGCCCGGCTCGCGCCGCTGGGGCTCTCGCTGCGGCTGCTGGGCGCGCTCGGCCACCTGGCCCGCGACGAGGGGCTGTCCTACTCCGACCTGGCCCGCCGAGCGCGGGTCACCACGCAGAGCATGCACGCGACCGTCGGCCGGCTCGTCGAGCTCGGCGCGGTGGAGTCCGCCGGCCCGGGCCGCGGCCGGCGGGCGGGGCTGCGGGTCACCGGTCAGGGGCGTCGGCTGCTGGCCGACGGGCTGGCCGTGGTGGAGGCGGTGGACCAGGAGCTCGCCGCGGCTCTCGCCGACAGCGGCGGCGCGCTGGACTGGCCGGCGCTGCTCGCCGCCCTCGGGCTGGCCGGACGGCGGCCGGCGGGATGACGACGTGCGGTCCTGTCGACACGCCGCCCCTTCCGTCACGGCCGGTGCTGTGACGGCTGCGCCGGGCGGGACGACACGACACGCCCGGGCGTCCGGCACGCCGGTCTTTCTCGTGTCCACAGCCGGTGGGTGGTCACCGCGCAGGTGACGCGCGCAGGACCACGGCATGTCCGGCCGGTGTCCCGCCCGTCTCCACATGTCGACTCGGGCTGTCCACCGACTTGTCCACAAGTTGTGCAGAACGCGGTGCACATGGGGTGTTGGACGGGTCCGCCGTCGCTTCCTACCGTCCTCTGCGGCACCGGGAACTGCGAGAACTGTCGGTGGCTCCCGGTAGCACAGGGCTCGAACGCGCGTTCGAGTGCGGGCATCGCGCGTCCTGGTGCTTCCCCCACCGGGCCCCGGTCGGTCGGCCGGGGCTTGCCGCGCGTGCCCACGAGCAGAGGGAGGTACCCAGGTGGCGGTGGCCGACGAGTTCAGCCGGCCGCAGGCGACGGCGCCGGAGTACGACCGGCAGCCCCCGCAGGACGTCGCGGCCGAGCAGTCCGTCCTCGGCGGCATGCTCATGAGCAAGGACGCGATCGCCGACGTCGTCGAGGTGCTGCACGGCAACGACTTCTACCGGCCGGCGCACCAGGTGATCTTCGACTGCATCCTCGACCTGTACGGGCGGGGCGAGCCGGCCGACGCCATCACCGTCGCCGCGGAGCTCAACCGCACCGACCAGCTGTCGAAGATGGGCGGCGCGGTCTACCTGCACACGCTCATCGCCTCCACGCCGACCGCGGCCAACGCGGGCTACTACGCCGCCATCGTGGCCGAGCAGGCGGTGCTGCGGCGGCTCGTCGAGGCCGGCACCCGGGTGGTGCAGCTGGGCTACGGCGCGGCCGGCGGGCGCGGCGACGTCGACGACATCGTCGACCGCGCCCAGCAGGAGATCTACGACGTCACCGAGAAGCGCATGAGCGAGGACTACTCGCGCCTCGAGGACATCCTGCAGCCGACGATGGACGAGCTCGACGCCATCGCCTCCCGCGGCGGCACCGCCCGTGGAGTCCCCACCGGCATCCGTGACCTGGACGAACTGACGAACGGTCTCCAGGCGGGCCAGATGGTCGTCATCGCCGCCCGTCCGGGTGTGGGCAAGGCGCTGGCCCTGGACACCCCCATCGCCACCCCCACCGGCTGGACCACGATGGGTGAGGTCTGCGTCGGCGACCGGGTGCTGGGCGCCGACGGCCGGCCGACGGCGGTCGTGGCCGCCACCGACGTCATGACCGGCCGGCCCTGCTACGAGGTGCACTTCTCCGACGGGTCGGTGGTCGTCGCCGACGCTCAGCACCAGTGGGTCACCACCGACCGCGCCGCCCGGCGGCTCGGCGAGCGCGGCGAGGCCCGGGTCCGCACGACGGAGGAGCTCGCGCGCACTCTTCGCTGCGCCACGGCCGACCGGCGCCTCAACCACGCCGTGGCGAACGCCGCCCCGCTGGACCTCCCCGCCGCCGACCTGCCGCTCCCCCCGTACGCGCTCGGCGTCTGGCTGGGCGACGGCACCTCCGCCGCCGCCCAGTACACGAGCGCGGACCCGGAGATCGCCGCCTACATCGAGGCAGAGGGCCTGGTCGTCACGCCGACGGGGGTCGACCGGCGCTACTCGCTGCGCCTGCCCGCCCGTCCCGCGCCGGCCGAGCGGCCGTGCCCGATGTGCGGCGAGCCGCTCGTGCCGAGGACCTCGCAGGTGCAGACGTGCGGCGAGGCCTGCGGCGGCGCCCTGTGGGCCAGCGGCGGGGTGGGACGTCAGGCCACCTGCCCCGACTGCGGTGGCCCGTCGAGCGGGATGGCGCAGTGCCAGCCCTGCCGGGACGACCACGGCACCGTGAAGGGCCTCCTGCGCGGCCTGGGCGTGCTCGGCGGCAAACACATCCCGGCGGCCTACCTCCGCGCGTCGGTGGCGCAGCGGCGCGCGCTGCTCGCGGGCCTGCTGGACACCGACGGCACCGTCACGCCGAGCGGTGCGGTGCAGTTCGCCGTCACCGACCGACGGCTCGCCGAGGACGCCCGCGAGCTGATCGCCGGTCTCGGGCACCGGGTGAAGCTGAGCACCAAGCGGGTGCGCGGTCGCACCGAGGCGTCGTCCACCTGCTACACGCTGACCTTCAGCACCGACGAGGAGGTGTTCCGCCTCGAGCGCAAGAAGCTGCTGCACAAGGAGCGCGGTGCGCGCACCTACACCGCCCGCGGCGTCCGTTTCGTCACCGACGTGCGGCCGGTGGCCAGCGTGCCGGTGCGGTGCATCCAGGTCGACGCCGCCGACTCGCTCTTCCTCGCCGGACGCAGCTTCGTCCCGACGCACAACTCGACCCTCGGGCTCGACATCGCCCGGTCGGCGGCGGTCAAGCACCACTTGGCCACCTGCATCTTCTCGCTCGAGATGAGCAAGCACGAGATCACCATGCGTCTGCTCTCGGCCGAGGCGAAGGTGCCGCTGCACCACATGCGCGCCGGCACGCTGTCCGACGAGGACTGGTCGAAGCTGGCCCGCCGCATGGGCGAGGTGGCCGACGCGCCGCTCTACATCGACGACTCGCCGAACATGACGATGATGGAGATCCGGGCCAAGGCGCGGCGCCTCAAGCAGCGCAACGACCTCAAGCTCGTGGTCATCGACTACCTCCAGCTCATGACGTCGGGAAAGCGCGTCGAGAGCCGTCAGCAGGAGGTGTCGGAGTTCTCCCGTGCCCTCAAGCTCTTGGCGAAGGAGCTCGAGGTCCCGGTCATCGCGATGTCGCAGCTCAACCGCGGTTCCGAGCAGCGCCAGGACAAGAAGCCGATGCTCTCCGACCTCCGCGAGTCGGGGTGCCTGCCGGCGGAGACCCGCATCCTCCGGGCCGACACGGGCGCCGAGACGACGATGGGCGAGCTCTTCGCGAGCGGTGCCACCGACGTCCCGGTGTGGGCTCTCGACGACAACCTCCGCTACGTCCGCCGGCACCTCACCCACGTGTTCTCCACCGGTCGCAAACCGGTGCTGCAGCTGACCACCTCGTCGGGCAAGACGGTGCAGGCCACGGCCAACCATCCCTTCCTGACCTACGACGGGTTCCGCCCGCTCGGTGAGCTCGCGCCCGGTGACCGCATCGCCGTCCCGCGGCACGTGCCGGCGCCGGACCGGATGACGGTGTGGGAGGACGAGAAGGTCGTCCTGCTCGCCCACCTCATCGGCGACGGCAGCTTCGTCCGGCGCCAGCCCCTCCGGTACGCCTCGATCGACGAGGAGAACCTGCGGGCGGTCACCACGGCGGCGCTGCACTTCGGCGTCGTGGCCGTGCGGGACGACTACGCCGCCGCCCGCTGCACCACGCTGCGGCTGCGGTCCCCCTTCCCGCTCACCCACGGCCGGCGCAACCCGATCGCCGAGTGGCTGGACGAGCTGGGCCTGTTCGGCCTGCGCAGCCACGAGAAGTTCCTGCCCGAGCCGGTCTTCTCGCTGCCGAAGAAGCAGATGGCCGCGTTCCTGCGGCACCTGTGGGCGACCGACGGTTCCGTCACGGTGAACAGGAACGGCCGAGGCGGGCGCGTGTACTACGCCTCCACCAGCCGCCGGCTCGTCGACGACGTCTCCCGCCTGCTCCTGCGCTTCGGCATCTCCAGCCGGATCCGCCGGGTCCGCAAGGCCGGCTACCGGGACGGCTGGACGCTCGACATCAGCGGCTGCGACGACCAGCGGCGCTTCCTCGGGGAGATCGGCGTCCACGGAGCCCGCGGCGTCGCCGCTGAGCGCCTGCTGGGCATCGTCCGGGAGCTGTCCGGCAACCCCAACGTCGACACGGTGCCGGTGCAGGTCTGGGAGCGCGTGCGCGCGGTCCTGGAGGAGAAGGGGATGAGCCACCGAGCCTTCGCCGCCGCCATGGACTCGGCGTTCTGCGGCAGCGCCATGTGGAAGCACGCCCCCAGCCGGGAGCGCCTGGGGCGGATCGCGGCCGTGCTCGACGACGCGGAGCTCGAGATACAGGCGGTCAACGACCTGCTCTGGGACGAGATCGTCTCCATCGAGCAGGGTGCCGAGGAGGAGGTCTACGACGCCACGGTGCTGGGCGGCCACAACTTCGTGGCCGAGGGGATCGCCGTCCACAACAGCATCGAGCAGGACGCCGACATGGTCATGATGATCCACCGAGAAGACATGTACGAAAAAGAATCCCCGCGCGCGGGGGAGGCGGACATCATGCTCGTGAAACACCGCAACGGCCCGACGGCGAACGTCACCGTGGCGTTCCAGGGGCACTACAGCCGCTTCGTCGACATGGCGAACTGACCGCCCCGCACACGACGCAGCAGGGCCCGGGACCGTCACGGTCCCGGGCCCTGTTGCGTCCGGCCGGCGGGCCTCCGGTCCCCGGCGCCGCGCGCTGCGCTCCGGCGCCGCGCCGTGTTCCACGTGGATCACCGCCGGGACGCGCGGGACGAGCCGACGCCCATCACCTCGTGTGATCGAGCGGCTGCGAGATTGTGATCCGAGTCTCCGTCGACTAGGAAGAGGCGTCCTCCCCTCCCACCTGGAGATGTCTGTGCAGCAACGACGCTGGCACCGGGCGACCTCGTCGCTCCTCGGTGCACTGACCCTGACGGCCGCCCTGTCGGTCACGGCGACCCCGGCCCTGGCCGCCCCGGACAAGCCCGAGCCGCTCTCGGTCTTCCCCTCCGACTCCCTCACCGTCCGCGACCCCGCGCAGCTCACCGGCCGCCGGGTCGCGCTGCCGACGGAGGGGTGCGGCGCCCCGATCGCCTGCGGTCTGGTGCAGCAGCTCAACCGGCTCGACGGGTTCGACCTCGACCCGCGGATCGCCGTGCGGTTCAGCGGGCCGGTGGACCCGGCCGCGACCGCCGCGCGCATCACCCTGCAGCCGGCCGGCGCCGACACCCGCATCGGCGTCGACCGCGTGGTGTGGGACCCGGCGACCAACACGCTCTACGCCCACCCGGCCGAGCAGCTGGCGCCGTCGACGACCTACCGGCTGCGCGTCCAGGGCGGTCCGGACAACAAGGCCACGCACGAGACGTTCACGACGATGAGCGCCACCGACGGCCTGCTCGACCTCCAGCGGCAGATCGCCGACGGCAGCGCGTTCGCCGCCGCGGGGATCGACGACCCGTCCCTGCAGGTGCAGGGCGCCTTCCCGGCACGGGGGACCACGGTCGCCTGGGCCACCGACCGCGGCACGACCGACCCCCCGCCGGCGCCCACGCCGGTCCCCACGGCCGCCCTCGGCGGCACCGTCGTCTTCGGCTCGTTCCAGGCGCCGTCCTGGCTCACGCCCGAGATCACGATCCCGCAGACGCCGACCGGGGACGCCGGTCCCCGCCCGGTCGGGGCCGAGCAGCTGCCCTTCGTCGCCGTCCTGCCCCCGGGCACCCCGCCGCCCGGCGGCTGGCCGGTCGCGGTGTTCGGCCACGGGTTCACCAGCTCGACCAACGCCGTCTTCCTCGCGGCCGTGGAGAACGCCAAGAACGGCATCGCCACCATCGGCACCAACGTGGTCGGCCACGGCTACGGGCCCGAGAGCGACTGGGTCGTCACCAGCGGCGGCACGACGAGGACGTTCGACGCGTACGGGCGCGGGATCGACCAGGACCGCAACGGTGCCATCGAGTCCACCGAGGGGTCCTCGGCCACCGGCGCGGCCGCGGCCCAGTCCTCCCGCGACGCGCTGCGGCAGACCGTCGCCGACAACATGACGCTGATCCGCTCGCTGGGCGGCACCGACGTCGACGGCGACGGTACGCCGGACCTCTCCGGCGAGGACGTGACCTACTTCGGCCAGAGCTTCGGCGGCATCTACGGCACGATGCTGACCGGTGTCGACCCGGAGGTCACCCGCTCGGTGCTCAACGTGCCCGGCGGTCCGGTCACCGAGATCGCCCGGCTCTCGCCGTCCTTCCGGGGGCTCACCAAGGCGGCGCTGGAGGCGGCCGGGCTGCTCAACAGCACCGACCCGACCCGCAACTACTTCCAGGAGCAGCTGCCGCTGCGCGGCGAGGGCCCGGTCACGGTGACCGTGCCCGGTGCGGTGGAGATCCAGGAGTACCTGGCCCGGTCGACCTGGCTGTCCCGCCCGGGCAGCCCGGAGACCTTCGCCCCGCTCATCGAGCCGGAGCGGGTGCTGGTGCAGGTGGCCTTCGGGGACCAGACGGTGCCCAACCCGACGTCGTACACGATCGTCGACGCCGGGGACCTGTGGTCGCGGACCAGCGTCTACCGCAACGACCGGGCGACGCCGCCGCTGCCCAACCCGCACTCGTTCCTGCTGGTGCTGCCGCACCCGTCGGCGCCGCAGGGGCAGGCGCAGGTGGCGGCCTTCCTCGGCCGCGGCGAGGTCGTCGACCCCGACGGGGATGGCGCCGTGTGGGGGGTGCCGGTCGAGGTCCCGTCGGTGCTGCTCCGGCTGAACTTCCCGCAGCCTGCGCTGCGGCCCTGACCGGCCGCTGACGGCAGAGGGGCCCGGGACGATCCGTCGTCCCGGGCCCCTCGTGCGTCCAGGCTCAGGGCGGCGCTCAGGTCTGCGGCGAGGCCGGCGAGCCGGGGTCGAAGTGGTCGAGGGAACTCGGCGACCGGCCGGCCGGACCAGCGGTGCGCGCCCTGCACCGCCACCTGCGGCCAGTCCCACCAGGCGACCCGCAGGAGGCGGTCGACGACGTCGTCGGGAAAGCGCCGGCGGATGACCCGGGCGGGCACCCCGCCGACGACGGAGTAGGGCGGGACGTCGGCGTTGACCAGCGCCCGGGCACCCACGATCGAGCCGGTGCGCACGGTGACGTCGCCGAGCAGCGTGGCGCCGTAGCCCATCCAGACGTCGTCGCCGACCAGGAGCCGCTCCCCCGTGACGCCGGCCGGGGGCTCCTCGTAGGGCTCGTCGGGCACCAGGATCCCGATCGGGAAGGTGGAGGCGGTCTCGAGACGGTGCAGCCCGCGCCGGTCGAGCGGGACCTGCTCCCCCGCCGCGTCGTACACCCGGCCGCCGGGCAGCACGATGCGGACGTCGTCGGCGATCGAGCAGTAGCCGCCGAGCTCCACCCGGTCCAGCGGCGTGAAGGTCTGCACCAGCGTCCGCTCGCCGTCGGCCACCGCGCGGCGCACGAGGTCCGGCACCGGGTCGGTCCCCTCGGCGCCCGCGGGACCGCCCCACCGCTCCCCGAGCAGGGCGCGGGCCGGGCCCGCCGCGACACGGCCCGGGCGTGCGAGAGGGGGGGGGGGGGGGGGGGGGGGGGGGGGGGGCGGCGGCGGCGCCCCGCGCGCCGCAGGCCCGGGCCGGGGCGCGCGGCCCC
>NZ_JBJGYX010000050.1:0-37389 GCF_054050195.1 Geodermatophilus sp. SYSU D00710 | reverse complement strand
CCCCCCCCCCCCCCCCCCCCCCCCCCCCCCCCCCCCCCCCCCCCCCCCCCCCCCCCCCCCCCCCCCCCCCCCCCCCCCCCCCCCCCCCCCCCCCCCCCCCCCCCCCCCCCGGAGTCGGTCAGGACAGCAGGTCGTCGAGGTCGCCCTGCATGCAGTGCTCCACCACCGGCCGGACCGTCTCGAACGTGCACTCCTTGGCGTTGCCGGGGGTGCAGGCGTCGCCGAGGACGTGGTGGGTGATCCGGTCGACGTCCTTGTCGTCCCCGGTGATGACGGCGGCGTTCTCGTAGAACGTCGTCGGGCCGACGCCCAGCCGGTTCTTGGAGTAGCTGTCCTGGGTGACGTCGGTGAACTTCTCCGGGATGCCGACGTCGCGCAGCAGCCGGATGGCCGCGGCCAGGGCGGCGTCGGCGGCCTGTGGCGCGGTCATGCCGTGGGTGTCCACGCCCATGGCCTCGGCGATGTCGGCGAAGCGCTGGTACTGCGTGGGCATGTTGAACGCCCACACCCGGGGCAGCGCGATGGCGTTGTTCAGCCCGTGGTGGGTGTCGTAGAAGGCGCTCACCGCGTGGCTGATCGAGTGGATGATCCCCAGGCCGCCGGAGTTGAACGCCTGCGCGGCGATGTACTGGGCGTACATCATCCCCTGCCGGCCTCCGAGGTCCTGGCCGTTCCACACCGCCTGGCGCAGGTGCTGGTTGGTCAGCTTGATGGCGTAGAGGGCGTTGCCCAGCGACGGCGGGAAGTCCAGCCGGGAGACGTAGGGCTCGCTGGCGTGGGCGAGCACGTCGAAGCCGCACTGGGCGGTGTAGTCGATCGGGCAGTCGTAGTAGAGGACCGGGTCGTCGATCGCCAGCGT
Source organism: Geodermatophilus sp. SYSU D00710 (assembly GCF_054050195.1). Classification (NCBI taxonomy): domain Bacteria; kingdom Bacillati; phylum Actinomycetota; class Actinomycetes; order Geodermatophilales; family Geodermatophilaceae; genus Geodermatophilus; species Geodermatophilus sp. SYSU D00710. The sequence continues at coordinate 36,530 of NZ_JBJGYX010000050.1, read as the reverse complement.
CGCCAGGCAGTGGTCGTCGAAGGCCACGTACTTGTGCGGGTTCTCCGGGTCGGTCGTGGTGTCGGTGATGACGTAGGCCCAGGAGGTCTCCGAGCCGGTGCCGGCCGTCGTCGAGACGGCGATGTGCGGCGGGTTCTTCGGGTTCTCCGACTGGTTGAAGCCCTCGAACTCGTTGACGCTGCGGCCGTCGTGGGCCACCGAGATCCGCGCGCCCTTGCACGCGTCGTGGCTGGAGCCGCCGCCGATGGAGACGAAGCTGTCGCACTCGTTCTCCTGGTACAGCGCGACCGCGTCCATGACGTTGTAGTCCTTGGGGTTGGACTCCACCTTGTCGTAGACCACGACCTCCAGGCCGTGGTAGCGCATCGACCCGGCGATCTTCTCGACGATGTCCGAGCCGCGCAGGCCCGACGTCATGATCAGCGTCTTCCGGAACCCCAGCTTCAGCGCCTCGGGGCCGATGATCTCGTGCGCTCCGGGGCCCATCAGCGCCCGCGGGAACGGGTGGAACTCCTTGATCGGGAAGGGCTTGAGGAGTTCTTCGACCTGCATGGGAGGGGTCCTTCCGTCTGCCAGCGGGGAGCCGTCGGCGCACGCTACGAGCGGCGTCCCACCGGCGGCAGGACCCGCGGGGGAGAACCGGCCGACCGGAGGAGCACATCCGGCCACCCGGTCAGGTGCACCTGCCCGACCGGCCAGGGGAGGAGGACCGGTCCCGTCCGCGGGGACGGCGGCGCCGGCGGGCATGCTGCGGAGGTGACCTCACCCGCGAGCACCGCCTACGACGTCGTCGCCGTCCGTGCCGACTTCCCCGCCCTGCGCGCCGGCGCGGCCCACTTCGACGGCCCCGGCGGCTCCCAGGTGCCGCGCCAGGTGGCCGAGGCGGTGGCCGCCACGCTCACCGCGCCGATCGCCAACCGCGGGCAGGTCACCGCGGCCGAGCGCCACGCCGACGCGGTCGTGCTCGCCGCCCGGGCGGCGGTGGCCGACCTGGTCGCGGGGGACGCGGGCGGCGTCGTGTTCGGGCGGTCGATGACCCAGCTGACCTACGACCTGTCCCGCGCACTGGCCGCCGGCTGGGGCCTGGGCGACGAGGTGGTGGTCACCCGGCTCGACCACGACGCCAACGTGCGGCCGTGGGTGCAGGCCGCCGCGGCGCGCGGCGCGACCGTCCGCTGGGCCGACCTCGACCCGGACACCGGCGAGCTCACCGCCGAGGCGCTGGCCGCGGTGCTCTCCGACCGCACCCGGCTGGTCGCGCTGACCGGCGCCTCGAACCTCATCGGCACCCGGCCCGACGTCGCCGCGCTCACCGCGCTGGCGCACCGGGCCGGCGCGCTCGCCTACGTCGACGGCGTGCACCTGACCGCGCACGCGCCGGTCGACGTCGCCGCGCTGGGGGCCGACCTGTTCGCCTGCTCGCCGTACAAGTTCCTCGGCCCGCACCTGGGCTGTGTCGTGGCCGCGCCGGCGCTGCTGGAGACCCTGCACCCGGACAAACTGCTGCCCTCCACCGACGCGGTCCCCGAGCGGTTCGAGCTCGGCACGCTCCCCTACGAGCTGCTGGCCGGCACCACCGCGGCGATCGACCACCTGGCCGCGCTGGGGAGCGCGGAGGGCGACCGCCGGGCGCGGCTGGTCGCCGGGATGACCGCCGTCGAGGCGCACGAGGACCGGCTGCGCGAACGGGTCGAGGAGGGCGTCGCGGAGCTGCCCGGCGTCACGCTGTGGTCCCGCGCCCGGCACCGGACGCCCACGCTGCTCTACACGTTCGCCGCCCGACCCGCCGCGGAGGTCTCCCGGGCGCTCGCCGAGCGGGGCGTCAACGCGCCCGCGGGGAGCTTCTACGCCATCGAGCCGTCCCGCCGGCTGGGGCTGGGCGACGCCGGCGGGCTGCGGATCGGCATGGCGCCCTACACCGACGACGACGACGTCGACCGGCTGCTCGCCGGGCTGCGGGCGGTGCTGGCCTGAGGCATGGGAAGCCATCCGCACGTCTGGCGCCCCTGGACGTGCGGATGGCTTCCCATGCCTGGCGAGCCGCCGTCAGCGCAGGCCCGGGAAGCCCTCGGCGAGCTGGCCGAACGCCGTCCGCAACGCCTCGGCCAGCGACGCGACGTCACCGGAGAGCCACACCTCGAACGCGGTCGTCGCCGCTGCCCGGGTGGCCGTGGCGACCAGCCGGGGCACCAGCGCCGTGGGGGGGGGGGGGGGGGGGGGGGGGGGGGGGGGGGGGGGGGGGGGGGGGCGGGGGGGGGGGGGGGGGGGGGGGGGGGGGGGGGGGGGCGGGGGGGGGGGGGGGGGGGGGGGGGGGGGGGGGGGGGGGGGGGGGGGGGGGGGGGGGGGGGGGGGGGGGGGCGGGGGTGTGGCGAGCCCGCCGCCCACCCCCCCCCCCCCCCGCCCCCCCCCCCCCCCCCCCCCCCCCCCCCCCCCCCCCCCCCCCCCCCCCCCCCCCGCGCCACGTAGCCGGCGACCACCCGGTCGACGTCGGCGTAGCGCAGCTGCGAGTGGGCCTGCAGCGCCGGCTCGGTGAGGATCAGCCGCATCCGCTGGCGCAGCACGGGCAGGTCGCCGGCCGCGTAGTCGTTGGCCTGGACGTAGGCGGTGAGGACGGCGGTCAGCACGGGGACGTCGTCGCCGGACCGCTCGAGCAGCGCGGCCAGCCGGGCGACGTGCCCGTCGAAGTCGCCCCACACGGCGTCGGCCTTGCTGCCCACGGTCCGGAAGAAGGTGCGCCGGCTGGTGCCCGCGGCCGCGGCGATGTCCTCGATCGTCACCCGCTCGAAGCCCGCGGCGGTGAACAGCTCCAGCGCCGCCCGCTCGATCCGGGCGCGCGTGTCCCCACGGGGGTCGTCCCGGGGGACGGTCCGGACGGACTCGCGGAGCACGCTCACCGGCACATCTTCGCGCCCGGCGACGGGGAGGCCACTCCCGGTGTGTCCGCGCTCACCCCCTCGGTTGCCGGTGGCACCCGGTGCCCCTACGGTCCTCGGCATCCCCGCTCCCCTCTCCCGGAGGTCGGCATGCCCGAGACGCCCGCCCAGACCGAGACCCAGGACGCCGCCGAGATCCAGGACGCCGTGGCCGAGGACGCGCTGGTCGAGGAGTCCCTCGTCGAGGAGGTCTCCATCGACGGCATGTGCGGCGTCTACTGAGCCGACGGCCATGAGCTCCCCCGCTCCGGCCGCGGACGTCTTCGACCCCGCCCTGCCCTGGCGGCGTGCCCGGTCGGTGGCGCTGCGACCGGAGCCGTTCGGGGCGCTGGCCTACCACTTCGGCAACCGGAAGCTGTCGTTCCTGAAGTCGAGGACGCTGGTCACCGTCGTCGAGACGCTGGCCGACCACCCCAGCGCCGACGCCGCCCTGGTCGCGTGCGGCGTCCCCGAGGCGCAGCGGCGTGCCTACGTGACGGCACTGGCCGACCTCGCCCGCTCCCAGATGATCGAACGGAGGACCTCACTGCCCCCCGAGAAGGACCCTCCTGCCCCCCACCGCTCGCGCGCTCGCGGTGGGGCCCCGCAGGAGGGCCGGTCAACCCTCGCGGCGGGCCCCTGCAGCGAGGCCGAGACGAGCGAGGAGCCGCTGTGACCGCCGTCGTCCCCCAGCGCCCCACCGGCGGGCGCCTGGTCGACCAGTTCGAGTACGGCCTCGACGCCCCCATCTGCCTGACCTGGGAGCTCACCTACGCCTGCAACCTGGCGTGCGTGCACTGCCTGTCCTCCTCGGGCCGGCGCGACCCCCGCGAGCTCTCCACCGCCGAGGCCGAGGCGGTCATCGACGAGCTGCAGCGGATGCAGGTCTTCTACGTCAACGTCGGCGGCGGCGAGCCCACCGTGCGGCCGGACTTCTGGCACCTGCTCGACTACGCCGTCGGCCACCAGGTCGGGGTCAAGTTCTCCACCAACGGCGTCAAGCTCGACCGGGCCCGCGCGCGGCAGCTGGCGGCCACCGACTACGTCGACGTGCAGATCTCCCTCGACGGCGCGACCGCCGAGGTCAACGACCGCGTCCGCGGCACCGGCTCGTTCGCCACCGCGACCCGCGCGCTGGAGAACCTGGCCGAGGCCGGGATGCGCGACTTCAAGGTCTCCGTCGTCGTCACCCGGGAGAACGTCTCCCAGCTCGACGAGTTCAGGGCGCTGACCGACCGCTACGGCGCCCAGCTGCGGATCACCCGGCTGCGCCCCTCGGGCCGCGGCGCCGACGTCTGGGACGAGCTGCACCCCACCCAGGCCCAGCAGCGCGAGCTCTACGCCTGGCTGCTGGCCCACGGCGACCGGGTGCTCACCGGCGACTCGTTCTTCCACCTGTCGGCCTACGGCGAGGCGCTGCCCGGCCTGAACCTGTGCGGCGCCGGGCGGGTGGTCTGCCTCATCGACCCGGTCGGCGACGTCTACGCCTGCCCGTTCGCCATCCACGAGCAGTTCCTCGCCGGCAACGTGCGGGACGAGGGCGGCTTCCAGCGGGTCTGGCAGTCCTCGGAGCTGTTCCGCGAGCTGCGCAGCCCGCAGACCGGCGGCGCCTGCACGAAGTGCGCGCACTTCGACGCCTGCCGCGGCGGCTGCATGGCGGCCAAGTTCTTCACCGGCCTGCCGCTGGACGGCCCCGACCCCGAGTGCGTGCAGGGATACGGCGAGACGGCGCTGGCCGCCCGCGACGCCGACCTGGTCACGCCGAGGAGCCATCTCGACCACTCGCACACCGGACCGGTCCGCGGCCAGCCCACGCTGCTGGGCATGCCCGCGATCCCCGCCAAGGCCTGCGACGAGTCCCCTCTGGCGGGCCTGCCGCTCGGATGACCCCTCAGCGGGTCGGGGCCACCACGGTGGGCCCCGACCCGTCGGGCAGCAGGCCCGGGGCCAGGTCGGCCAGGGTCATGGCCAGGAGCAGCGCGACGAGCAGGGCGAGGGTGAGCACGGGGCACCTCCGGTGGACGTGCCCCCAGGCTGGCCGCCGTCCCTGACCGGGCCCGGTGATCTGCCTGGGAGTCCGCTGGACGCCCCGTGCCCAGCCCTAGGGGAGGTCGACGACGTCCTTATCGCCGGTGTCGGGCTGGGAGCCGGTGGCCTTGGCCTTGACGAAGCTCAGCGCCGTGGCCAGCCGGTTGCCGGGGCTGTCCCAGTACTCCGCGGTGTCGCCGTCGACCTTCACCAGCACCACCGAGGGGTCCTCGGGCCCCTGCGGCAACCACGCCTCGACGCCGGCGTTCCACAGCTCCTTCTTCTTGGCGACGTCGTCGACGACGCGCGCGGTGCCGGTCAGCGAGACCCAGGTGCCGCCCGAGCCGATGCCGACGTTGACCTGCGGCGAGGCGGTGATGTGGGCCAGCCACGGGGCGTCGTGCTCGGCGAAGAACCAGAGGTCGCCGTCGAACTCGACCTCCTGCAGCGACATGGGCCGGCTGGTCAGCCGGCCGTCGGGCATGGTCGTGGTGAGGAAGCCGAACCTCTGCCCCTTGATGAGCCCGGCGACCTTGGCGGTGGCGTCTGGCGAGTCGGTGGTCATGTCCCTGCCCTTCCCCGTATCCGCCTCCTGACACCGTGACCTGCCTAGGCTGACCGCGTGCCCGACCTGGCCGGCGCCGTCTGGCCGGAGCTGCCCGAGCGTCCGCTGCTCGTGGTGCCGCTGGGCTCGGTCGAGCAGCACGGGCCCCACCTGCCGCTGGCCACCGACACCACGGTCGCCACCGCGGTCGTCGCCGCGGCCGACCTCGGCCCGGCGCTGGTCGCGCCCGCCGTCCCGTACGGCGCCAGCGGCGAGCACGAGGGCTTCCCCGGCACCGTCTCGATCGGCACCGAGGCGCTGACGTCGCTGCTCGTCGAGTACGGCCGGTCGGCCGGCCGCTGGGCCGGGCGGCTGCTGCTGGTCAACGGCCACGGCGGCAACCTCGACGCGCTGCGCCGCGCCGTCCCGCTGCTGCGCGGCGAGGGCCGCGACGCCGCCTGGTTCCCCTGCGGCGTCCCGGGCGGGGACGCGCACGCCGGCCGCACCGAGACCGCGCTGCTGTTGCACCTGGAACCCGGCGCCGCGCGGCCCGGCCGGGCGGTCCCGGGTGTGACGACGCCGATCGGGCACCTGCTGCCCCGGCTGCGGGACGAGGGCGTGCGCGCGGTCAGCCCCACCGGCGTGCTCGGCGACCCCACCGGCGCCACGGCGGAGGAGGGCGCGCGGCTGCTGGCCGACCTGGCCGGACGGCTCACGGCCGCCGTCCACCGGTGGGACGTCGGGGAGGACGGGCGGCTGCGCGGCTGACCGCCGGACGCGCCTGCGCGGGCCGCCGCCCGGCGGGGGCAGGAGGATGGCCGGGGACGGGCCCGCCCCCCGCGGTCCCGCCGAGCGAGGAGGTCCCGATGGCGCAGCGGCAGGCCGTGGACGAGGGGACCGGCGCGTCCCCCGGGCGGGGAGCCGTCGAGACCAACGGCATCAACGTCATCGCCGAGGAGGAGCGCCACGGCGCCCCGCGCTCGCTGTTCTGGCCGTGGTTCGGCGCCAACGTCAGCGTGCTCGGCCTGGCCTACGGCTCGTTCCTGCTCGGCTTCGGCATCTCCGCCGCGCAGGCGCTCGTCGCCGGTGTCGTCGGGATCGTGGTGTCCTTCCTGCTCTGCGGCCTGGTCGCGATCGCCGGCAAGCGTGGCTCGGCGCCCACCCTGGTGCTCAGCCGCGCCGCCTTCGGCGTGCACGGCAACCGGGTCCCCGCGGTGCTGTCCTGGGTGCTCACCGTCGGCTGGGAGACGGTGCTGGTCAGCCTGGCCACCCTCGCCACCGCCACGGTCTTCGGCCAGCTCGGCTGGAGCGGGGGGACGGCGACCCAGGTGGTCGCGCTGCTCGTCGTCGCCGCCCTGGTGGTGGCCGGCGGCGTCCTCGGCTTCGACGCGATCATCCGCATGCAGGCGGTCATCACCGTGGTCGGCGGCGTGCTGACCGTCGTCTACGTGGTCCTGGTGGCCGACTCGGTGGAGTGGTCGGCGGTCACGGCCGTCCCGGCCGGCTCGGCGGCGGCCGTCGTCGGCGCGCTGGTCCTGGCCATGACCGGGTACGGCTTCGGCTGGGTCAACGCGGCCGCCGACTACTCCCGCTACCTGCCGCGCGCGGCGTCCACCCGTGGCGTCGTCGGCTGGACGACGTTCGGCGGCGCGCTGGCCCCGGTCGTGCTGCTGGGCACCGGGCTGCTGCTGGCGGCGTCGGACCCGGAGCTGTCGGGGGCGATCGGCGCGGACCCGATCGGCGCGCTGGCCGCTCTGCTGCCCACCTGGTTCCTCGTGCCCTTCGTCGTCGTCGCGGTGCTCGGCCTGGTCGGCGGCGCGCTGCTGGACATCTACTCGTCCGGTCTCTCGCTGCTCGCCGCCGGCATCCGGGTGCCCCGCCCGGTCGCGGCGGGCATCGACGGCGCCCTCATGGTGCTCGGCGCGATCTGGGTGGTCTTCGTCGCCACCGGCGGGTTCTTCGTGCAGTTCCAGGGGTTCCTCATCACCCTGGGCGTGCCGATCGCCGCCTGGTGCGGCGTGTTCCTGGGCGACCTCGCGCTGCGCCGACGGGCCTACGCCGAGGCCGACCTCTACGACCCCCGCGGCCGCTACGGCGCGGCCCCGGCCGTGCCGCTGCTGCTCCTGGCGGCCGGGACCGTGCTCGGCTGGGGGCTGGTCACCAACTCGCTGGCCGGCTGGCTGGACTGGCAGGGCTACCTGCTCGGTCCGCTGGGGCTGGGCGGCCGGGAGGGCGACTGGGCCTTCGCCAACCTCGGCGTGCTGGCCGCCTTCCTCGTCGGGCTGCTGGGCACCCTGGCGCTGCGCCGGAGGGCGGTGCGGACGCAGGAGGCCGCCCCGGCGGTGCCGGGACGGCCTCCTGTGGTCTGACGGGGTCAGGGCTGCAGGGCCTGCGCGAACAGCGGGACGGCCTGCTCGAGCGCGTACTGCTGGCCCAGGGCCGAGCCGCTGGAGAAGGCGTTGACCAGCGTGGGGTCCTCCAGGACGACGGCGTTGCCCTGCTGCACCGAGCCCAGCGTCTGCCACAGCGGGTTCGCGGTGATCTGCGCCGGGTCGACGAAGATCGGGAAGACGACGGTCAGCGGCGCGTCGAGCAGCGAGACCTGCTCCTCGGAGACCGGCACGTAGAAGTTCTCCGTGGCGAGGTCCTGGACGGCCGGCTTGTTCGTGAAGCCGAGCGCCTCCATGAAGTCGACCCGGGTGTCGCCGCGGACGTAGGCGCCGAAGCCCTCCGAGGTGTACGCGCCGACGGCGACCTCGGTGCCGTCGAACTCCGGGTGCGCGGCCGCGGCGTCGGCGAGGGCCTGCTCGACGTCGGCCTGCAGCTGCGCGGCCTCGTCGGCGCGGCCCAGCGCCCGGCCGACCAGGTCGAGCTGCTGCTGCCACGTGGTCTGGTAGGCGCCCACGCCCTCGGGGGCGCCGACGGTCGGCGCGATCTCGCTGAGGGAGTCGTAGCGCTCCTGGGTGCCGTCGGAGCGGGTGTCGAGGATGAGGTCGGGCTCCAGCGCGGCGATCGCCTCGAGGCTGGGCTCCAGCGTGTCGATGATCTCCGGTGCCTCGTCGTACCGCCCCTCGGCCCACGGGCCCACGCCCTCCCCGCCGAAGGCCAGCCAGTCGCTGGCGCCGACCGGCTGCACGCCCAGCGCCAGCGCGGTCTCGGCGTCCGACCAGCCCAGCGCCACGACCCGCTGCGGCTCCTCCTCGACCTCGACGTCGCCGAACGCGGTGCTCACGGTGACGGGGAACTCCCCACCGGCCGAGGCCGCCGACCCCGCCGCCTCGCCGGCGTCGTCGGATCCGCACGCCGCGAGGGACGCGGCGGTGGTCAGGGCGGCCGCGAGCAGGGCGGCGCGCCGGGACAGGGCGTGGGACATCGGGAGCTCCTCCGGGTGGGACTACTCAGGTGAGCCTAACCTCAGTCGTGTGGGTCCCCCGCGGCCCGGCTAGGGTCCGGCCGTGGCAGAGATCCCCGGCTGGCTGGTCGTGGTCGACGCGCAGCGGGTGTTCGCCGACCCGGACTCCCCGTGGGCGGCGCCCCGCTTCGCCGAGGCGCACCCGCGCATCCAGCACCTGGTGGCCGCCTTCGGCGAGCGGGTCGTCCTCACCCGGTTCGTGGCGCCGCGGCAGCCGGCGGGGGCCTGGGTGGCCTACTACGAGCAGTGGCCCTTCGCGCTACAGCCGCCCGACGCGCCGCTGTGGGACCTGGTCGAGGACCCCGGCCCGGCCCACGTGGTCACCGCGACCACCTTCGGCAAGTGGGGTCCGGAGCTGGCCGGGCTGGTGGGCGCCGGCCCGCTGACCGTGGCCGGCGTGGCCACCGACTGCTGCGTCGTCTCCACCGTGCTGCCCGCCGCCGACGCCGGCGTGCCGGTGCGCGTGGCCGCCGACGCCTGCGCGGGCAGCAGCGACGACGACCACCGCAAGGCGCTGGGCCTGATGGGCCTCTACGCCCCGCTGGTCGAGATCACCACCGCCGACGACGTCCTGGCCGGGTGACCGTCCCGCCGCCACCGGACGCCCGGCTGCCCGACGGCTACGCGGTCCGGCTCGCCACGGGCAGCCGGCGGCTGGAGGACGGCGCGGCGCTGCTCGGCGGCTCGCCGCTGCGGCTGCTCCGGCTCGCCCCGGCCGCCCGCGGCCTGCTCGACGGCGACCGGCTCGTGGTCTCGTCGGCCGCGACGGCTGCGCTGGCGGCCCGGCTGCTCGACGCCGGGATCGCCGTCGCGGAGCCGGCCGGTCCCGCGCCCGGTCCCGGGGAGGTCACCGTCGTCGTCCCGGTCCGGGACCGTGCGGGCGGCGTCGCGCGGCTGCTGGCCGCGCTGCGCGCCGACCCGGCCACCGCGGGCGTGCGGGTGCTCGTCGTCGACGACGGCTCGGCCGACCCCGGCGCCCTGGCCGCGGTCACCGCGCCGGGCGGCGCCGAGGTGCTCCGGCACGAACGGTCCCTCGGCCCGGCCGCGGCGCGCGACACCGGGCTGCGCGCGGCGACCAGCCGCGTCGTGGCCTTCCTCGACTCCGACTGCGTGCCGCTGCCCGGCTGGCTGGACGTGCTGCTGCCGCACCTGGCCGACCCGCGGCTGGCCGTGGTGGCGCCGCGGGTCGTCGCACTGCCGCCGGCGCGGCCGGGTTGGACCACCGCCTACGAGACGGCGGTCAGCGCGCTGGACATGGGGCCGGACCCGGCGCGGGTCGCGCCCCTGACCGCGCTCTCGTACGTGCCGAGCGCCGCCCTGCTGGCCCGGCGGGCGGCCCTCGGCGCGGGCTTCGACGCCGCGATGCCGGTGGCCGAGGACGTCGACCTGGTCTGGCGGCTGACCGCGGCCGGCTGGCGGGTCCGCTACGACCCGGCCGCGCGGGTCGCGCACGAGCACCCGTCCTCGACCGTGGCGTGGCTGCGCCGCCGCGCCGTCTACGGCACCGGCGCCGCACCACTGGCCGCGCGGCACGGGGCGCTGGTCGCCCCCGTCGTCGTCAGCCCCTGGTCGGCGGCGGCCGTGGGGCTGGCCCTCGCCGGCGGCTGGCGCCCACCGGCGGGCGGCCCCCGTACGGCCTGGCCGCCGGGCTGGTGCTGCGCGGCACCGCCGCAGGCGTGCGCACGCTGGCCCGCGCGGCCACCCGCCACCACTGGCCGCTGACCGCCGTGGCCGCCGCGGCGTCCCCCCGGGCCCGGCGCGCGGCGGCCGCCGTCGCCGTGGCCGACGCGGTGCTCGGGTGGTGGCCGCACCGGGCCGAGGTGGACCTGCCGCGCTTCGCCGTGGCCCGGCGGCTGGAGGACCTCGCCTACGGCGCCGGGCTGTGGGCGGGTGCGCTGCGGGCCGGGTCCGCGCGGGCGCTCCTGCCCGCCCGCCCACCGGGCGGCTGACCTGCGGCGGGGGTGCCTGGCGCGGACCCCGTGACAGGGGTCACCATGGGCGGACCATGAACCACACGTCGGGGAGCGCGCCGTGACCGGCGTCAGCCCGTGGCTCGCCCTGCCCGGCGGCCGGCCGACCCCCGGGCTGACCCGGCAGCTGCGGGCCGCGCACGAGACGCTGGTGACCCGCGGCGCGCCCCCGCCCCGCCCGGCCGTGCGGTCGGTCGTCTGGGACTCCTGGCGGCGCAGCCTCGGCAGCGGCGTCGACCCCGACGGCCAGGGACCGCCGGTCGACCTCCTCGACGACGACCTCGACGCCCACCGCGCCGCCCACCCGCTCGCGGCCGTGCTGCCGGTCATCCGCCGGCTGCTGGTCGAGGACGCCGAGGCCGACCGGATGATCGTGGCCGTCACCGACGCCGACGGCCGGATGCTGTGGGTGGAGGGCGACCGGCGGCTGCGCAACCTCGCCGAGGGCATGAACTTCGTCCCGGGCTCCCGCTGGGCCGAGGAGGTCGCCGGCACCAACGCCCCGGGGACGGCCCTGGCCCTCGACCACCCGGTGCAGATCTACGGCAGCGAGCACTACCGCCGCCCGGTGCAGCCGTGGAGCTGCTCGGCCGCACCGGTCCACCACCCGGTGACCGGCGTCCTGCTCGGCGCCATCGACGTCACCGGCGGTGACCACGTGGCCAGCCCGCACGTGCTCACCCTCGTCCGCGCCACCGTGGCGGCCGTGGAGTCCGAGCTGCGCTGGCTGCACCGCGAGGAGCAGTCGCGCGGGCCGCTGCGCCCCGCGCCGGCCCGGGCGTCCGCTCCGCTGCTGGAGGTGCTCGGCCGCGAGCGCGCCCGGCTGACCCTGCCCACCGGGCCGGTCGAGCTCTCGCTGCGCCACTCCGAGCTGCTCCTGCTGCTCGCCGAGGCCGCCGCCACCGGCGAGGGCCGCAGCGCCGAGCGGCTGGCCGCCGAGTGTCACGCCGGGGCCACCGCCACGGTCACCGTCCGGGCCGAGCTGTCCCGGCTGCGCCGGCTGGTGGGCGCCGACCTCGTCGGCTCGCGCCCCTACCGGCTGCTCGGCCGGCTGGACAGCGACCTCGACCGGGTGCGGGCCGCCCTCGACCGCGGCGCCGCCGGCGCGGCGCTGGACGGCTATCCCGGGCCGGTGCTGCCCCGCTCGGCCGCGCCGGGCGTCGTCGCCGCCCGCCGCCGCACCTCCGCGGCCCTGCGCGCGGCGGTGCTGCGCAGCCGCCGGCCGGAGCTGCTGCTGCGCTGGATCGCCCTGCCGGAGGCGCGCGACGACGCCGCCGCCTGGCAGGCCTGCCTCGAGGCGCTGCCCACCGGCTCCCCGCGCCGGGCCGCCGTCGCGGCACACCTGCTGGCCCTGCGCCGGTCCTCCCGCGGCTGAGGCGATCCGCCCGGGACGGGAATGCGGCCCCGCCCGGTTCTCTTGGCACGGCTACGTGAGTGCCCGCACCGCCGCCCCGCCCGCCGCCCGCCCGACCTCGCTCGCCACCCCGCGGGTCGCCGTCGCCCTGGGGGCGCTGGCGCTGGGCGGCTTCGCCATCGGCACCACCGAGTTCGTCACCATGGGCCTGCTGCCCGACATCGCCGCCGGCGTCGGTGTGGACATCCCGACGGCGGGCCACGTCATCTCCGCGTACGCGCTGGGCGTGGTCGTCGGCGCCCCGGTCATCGCCGCGCTGGGCGCCCGGCTGCCGCGCCGGGGGCTGCTGGTCGGGCTGATGGCCGCCTTCCTCGCCGGCAACGTGCTCAGCGCGGTGGCGCCCGGGTCGACGACGCTGCTGCTCGCCCGCTTCGTCAGCGGGCTGCCGCACGGCGCCTACTTCGGGGTCGCCTCGCTGGTCGCCGCCTCGTTGGTACCGGCGGCGCTGCGCGGCCGCGCGATCAGCACGGTGATGCTCGGTCTGGCGGTGGCCACCGTGGCCGGCGTCCCGGCCGCGACCTGGCTGGGGCAGACCCTCGGCTGGCGCTCGGCGTACTGGGCCGTCGTCGTCCTCGCCCTGCTCACCCTGGCCGCCGTGCCGGCCGTCGTGCCCGCCACCCCCGGCGACCCGCACGCCACCGTGCGGGGCGAGCTCGGTGCGCTGCGCCGGCCGCAGGTGCTGCTCACCCTCACCGTCGCCACCGTCGGCTTCGGCGGCATGTTCGCGCTCTACAGCTACATCGCGCCGCTGACCACCGAGGTCACCGGCCTGTCCCGGGGCACCGTCCCGTGGGTGCTGCTCGCCTTCGGTGTCGGCGGGGTGATCGGCACCGCGCTGGGCGGGCGGCTGGCCGACCTGGCGCTGTTCCGGTCGATGGTCGGCACCTTCGTCGCGCTGGCCGTGCTGCTCCTGCTCGTCGCCCCCGCCACGGCGGCCGCCCCGACGCTGCTGGCCGTCGTCTTCCTGCTCGCCGTGAGCGCCTCGACGCTCGTCGTCTGCCTGCAGCTGCGGCTCATGGAGGTCGCCGGGGAGGCCGAGATGCTCGGCGCCGCGCTCAACCACTCGGCGCTGAACGCCGCGAACGCGCTCGGGGCCTGGCTCGGCGGCGTGGTCATCGCCGCGGGGTACGGCTACACCGCGCCGAGCCTGGTGGGCGCCGGGCTGGCCGGCCTGGGGCTGGTCGCCCTGACCGCCAGCGCGCTGCTGCGACGCCGGGAGCTGCGCGCCGTCCCGGCGGCCTGAGCCACCGCTGCAACGGGTCTGCAACCTCTCCGCTGCGGCGGCGCCCCGGGTGGGCGAGACCGCACGCGCGGGTCAGCCAGCCGTGCAGCTCCGCATCCGCGGAACCGGTGCACTGCGGACCGCAGGTAAGCGTGGCCTAAGTCACTCTCGCGTTGGTTGACTCCGCCGTGGAGCACCCGGCCACCGGGTGCACTCGCCCCCTGCAACCAAGCGGAGGATCCATGACACGGGTGAGCATGCGGGTCGACGGCGTGACCTACACCGACGAGGTCGAACCCCGGACCCTGCTGGTCCACCACCTGCGCGAGGCGCTCGGCAAGGTCGGCACCGTCGTCGGCTGCGACACCAGCAACTGCGGCGCCTGCACCGTGCACCTCGACGGGCAGGCGGTGAAGTCGTGCACCGTCCTGGCCGTCCAGGCCGACGGCGCCGAGGTCACCACCATCGAGGGCATCGGCAACGACGGCGCCCTGCACCCGGTGCAGAAGGCGTTCCACGAGATGCACGGTCTCCAGTGCGGCTTCTGCACGCCGGGGATGATCATGGCGTCGATCGACCTGCTGAAGGAGAACCCGGCCCCCAGCGAGGACGAGGTCCGCGAGGGCATCGAGGGCAACCTCTGCCGCTGTACCGGCTACCAGAACATCGTCCGCGCGGTGCAGCAGGCCGCCGGCGAGATGTCGGGCACCTCCGAGACCCTGGGAGCGCAGTCGTGACGGTCACCGAGGACGCGGCCACCACCCAGACCCCCGGCCCGGAGAAGGAGGTCGGGAAGGCCCGCCGCCGCAAGGAGGACGCCCGCCTGATCACCGGGCGGACCACCTGGACCGACAACATGGTCCTGCCCGGGATGCTGCACATGGCCGTGGTCCGCAGCCCCGTGGCCCACGGGAAGATCACCAACGTCGACGTCAGCGCCGCGCTCGAGGCGCCGGGCGTCGTCGCCGTCTACACCGGCCGCGACCTCGCCGAGGAGCAGGGCTCGATCCCCTGCGCCTGGCCGGTGACGCCGGAGATGCTCAACCCCGGCCACCCCTCGATCGCCGTCGAGGAGGTCAACCACGTCGGCGAGGCCGTCGCGGTCATCGTCGCCCGGTCGCGGGCCGCGGCCGCCGACGCCATCGAGCTGGTCGACGTCGACTACGACCTGCTGCCGCCGATCCTGGACATGGAGGAGGCGGTCCGGCATGAGGCCGAGCTCTGCCACGACCACCTCGACACCAACACCAGCTACCACTTCGTGTTCGACGCCGGCGAGGCCGGCACGGGCGCCGACACCGACGAGGCCTTCGCCTCCGCGGACGTCGTCGTCAGCCGGCGGTTCGTCAACCAGCGGCTGATCCCGGCGTTCATGGAGCCGCGCTCGGTGGTCGTCCAGCCGCAGGGCGACAACTTCACGATGTGGTCGGCCACCCAGATCCCGCACGTGCTGCGGGTGATGCTGGCGATGGTCACCGGCATCCCGGAGCACAAGCTGCGCGTGGTCGCCCCCGACGTCGGCGGCGGCTTCGGCGGCAAGCTGCAGGTCAACCCCGAGGAGATCCTCGCGCTGCTGATCGCGCGGCGGCTGGGCAAGCCGGTCAAGTGGACCGAGACCCGCAGCGAGTCGCTGATGACCGCCCACCACGGCCGCGACCAGATCCAGTACGTCGAGGTCGCCGCCGACCGCGAGGGCCACGTCAAGGGCCTCAAGGTGCGGATCCTCGCCGACATGGGCTCCTACCTGCGGCTGATCACCCCCGGCGTCCCGGCGCTGGGCGCGTTCATGTTCCCGGGCATCTACAAGTTCCCGGCCTACCGGTTCGAGTGCGACGGGATCTTCACCAACAAGGTGCCCACCGACGCCTACCGCGGCGCCGGCCGGCCCGAGGCCACGTTCGCCGTCGAGCGGATCATGGACGAGCTCGCCACCGAGCTGGGCATGGACCCGCTGGAGGTCCGCCGCCGGAACTGGATCCGGGCCGAGGAGTTCCCGTTCACCACCGTGGCGGGCCTGGAGTACGACAGCGGCGACTACGAGGGCGCCACGCAGCGGGCCCTGGAGCTCATCGGTTACGACGAGCTCCGCGAGGAGCAGCGCCGCCGCCGCGAGTCCGGCGACCCGGTGCAGCTGGGCATCGGCTTCTCCACCTTCACCGAGATGTGCGGCCTGGCCCCCTCCCGGGTGCTCGGCTCGCTGTCCTACGGCGCGGGCGGCTGGGAGTCGGCGTCGATCCGGATGCTGCCCACCGGCAAGGTCGAGGTCGTCACCGGCTCCACGCCGCACGGCCAGGGCCACGAGACGGCGTGGAGCCAGCTGGTCGCCGACCAGCTCGGCGTGCCGTTCGAGGACGTCGAGGTCCTGCACGGCGACACCGCCGTCGCGCCCAAGGGCATGGACACCTACGGCTCCCGCTCGCTGGTCGTCGGCGGCACCGCCGTCGTCAAGGCCGCCGACAAGGTGATCGCGAAGGCCCGCAAGGTCGCCGCCCACCTGCTCGAGGCCAACGAGGACGACCTGGACTTCTCCGGCGGGAAGTTCACCGTCCGGGGCACGCCGGGCACCGGGCTGTCGATCCAGGAGATCGCCCTGGCCGTCTTCGCGGCGCACAACTACCCGGAGGACGTCGAGCCGTCGATCGACGCGGAGGCGACCTTCGACCCGGTGAACTTCTCCTTCCCCCACGGCACGCACATCTGCGCCCTGGAGGTCGACACCGACACCGGGATGGTGACGATCCGCAAGTACGCCTGCGTCGACGACGTGGGCACGATCGTCAACCCGCTGATCGTCGAGGGGCAGATCCACGGCGGCCTCGCCCAGGGCATCGCACAGGCGCTCTACGAGGAGGCCGTGTACGACGCCGACGGCAACCTCACCACCGGCACCTTCGTCGACTACCTGGTCCCCTCGGCCGCCGACCTGCCGCACTTCGACACCGACAACACGGTGCACGTGGCGCCGGGCAACCCGATCGGCGCGAAGGGGGTCGGCGAGGCGGGCACCATCGCGAGCACGCCGGCGGTGGTCAACGCCGCCCTCGACGCCGTGCGGCACCTCGGGGTGCGCGACATCCGCATGCCGCTGACCCCGGAGCGGGTCTGGCGGGCCGTCCACGAGGGTGGCGACGGCGGGGACCGGGCCACCGCCAAGACGAACGCGCAGGGGGCCGAGTCGGCCCAGGCGCCGTCCACCGGCACGTCGTCCTCCGGAGGTGACCTGTGATCCCCGCACCGTTCGAGTACGTCCGGCCGACCACCGTCGACGAGGCCGTCCAGGCGGTCGCCCAGGGCGGTGAGGACGTCAAGGTCATGGCCGGCGGGCAGTCGCTCATCCCGGTCATGCGGCTGCGGCTGGCCGCGCCCGAGACGATCGTCGACCTCGGCCGGGTCGCCGAGATGCGCGGCGTCCGCGAGGAGGGCGACGTGCTGGTGATCGGCGCGATGACCACCCACGCGGAGGTCATCGCCGACCCGCTGATCGCCCGGCACGCGCGGCTCATCGCCGAGGCGACCGAGACGGTGGCCGACCGGCAGACCCGCCGGCGGGGCACCTTCGGCGGGGCGCTGGCGCACGCCGACCCGGCCGGTGACCTGCCCTCGGTGGCGCTGGCCCTGGACGCCGAGATGGTGGTCGCCGGGCCCGGGGGGCGGCGCACCGTCCCGGCGAGCGAGTTCTTCGTCGACTACCTCACCACCGCCCTCGACGAGGGGGAGGTGCTCGTCGAGATCCGGGTGCCCAAGCTCGCCGGGGACTGGGGCGTGCGCTACGAGAAGTTCAACCGTGTGGCGCAGGCCTGGTCGATCGTCGCGGTCGCCGCGGCGGTGCGGCGGGAGAACGGGCACATCGCCGAGGCGCGCATCGGGCTGACCAACATGGGCCCGGTCCCGCTGCGCGCCGCGGCCACCGAGGCGGCCCTCGCCGGGGCGTCGGCGTCACCGGACGCGGTCGCCGCGGCGGCCCGCTCGGCCGCCGAGGGCACCAGCCCGAGCAGCGACCTCAACGCGCAGGCCGACTACCGCCAGCACCTCGCACAGGTGCTGACCCGCCGGGCGGTGACCGCCGCCGCCGGGTTGTAGTTTCCGACACAACCCGGCACCCGCCCGCCCTCGGCCGGCCCGCCCCTCCCCGGGCGGACCGGCCGAGGTCCGTTCCCCACCCCGGAGGTCGCACCGTGCAGCTGGAGAACTCCTTCACCGTCCCCGTCCCCGTCGACGAGGCCTGGCGGGTGCTGCTCGACATCGAGCGCATCGCCCCCTGCATGCCCGGGGCCGCCCTGGACTCGGTCGAGGGTGACTCGTTCACCGGCCGGGTCAAGGTCAAGCTCGGCCCGATCAACCTGACCTACCAGGGCAAGGCGTCGTTCGTCGAGAAGGACGAGGCCGCGCACCGGGCGGTCATCGACGGCCGCGGCAAGGACCAGCGGGGCAACGGGACCGCCGCCGCCCTCATCACCGCCCAGCTCAAGGAGGAGGGCAGCACCACCCGGGTCGACGTGCTGACCGACCTCAACATCACCGGCCGGCCGGCGCAGTTCGGCCGCGGTGTCATGACCGACGTCGGCAACAAGCTGCTGGGCCAGTTCGCCGACAAGCTCGCCGCCCAGCTCGCCAGCGGGGACGACGTGACCGTCGACGCCGCTGCGGCTGCCGGCAAGCAGGAGCCGACCGTGGCGGGGAAGGTCGCCGCCACCGCGACCGGGGCGGCCGAGGAGGTCGCCCAGTCCGTCGAGCAGGTGCCGGGGGACAACGCCGCCGCGGCGACGGTGCGCAAGGCCGGCACGAAGGCCCGCGAGGCGGCGGCCGCGGCCACCGACGCGGTGTCGTCGGGCACCTCGACCGCCGATGCCCCGCCGCCGCCCACCGACACCGCGCCGATCACGCCGGTGGGCGCGACGGACACCGTCTCCATCTCGGCGGTCGGCGCCGACGACGCTCCCGTGGCCGCGGACAGCACGCCGTCGGCCACCGACACCGCGCCCGTGGCCGCGGTGGGCCGGGCGCCCAGCACGCCGCCGTCGGGCAACACCGCGCCGCCGAGCCGCCCGGCCACCGGCGCCCCGCCGCGGAGCACCCCGGCGGCAGCGACGGTGCGCGACCAGCCGGTCGCCGAGCCCGAGCCGATCGACCTGCTCGAGGTGGCCGGCGGCGCCGCGGTGGCCCGGTACGCCGGACCCGCGGCGGGCGTGCTGGCGGTGCTGCTGCTGGTCCTGTTCGCCATCCGGCGCCGCCGCCGCTGACGCCCCCGGGTGTTGATCATCGGCTGCGTGCACGGCTCCGCGGCGTGTCCGCGCGCGTCGCGTGCACGCAGCCGATGATCAACTGCTGAGCAGGTCCTCCAGCCACGAGGTCGCCACGGCGGCCACCACCTCGGGCGCCCGGCCCAGCGAGTGGTCGCCCGGCACCGCGTAGACCGACGCCGTCGGCACGCCGGTGAGCACCGCGGCGACCTCCTCCGGGCGGCCGAAGGCGTCGGTCTCGCCCTGGACGACGCACACGGGCACCGCGGCGCCGGTCAGCTCGCCCGCCCGGCTGCGCTCGGGGCGGCCCGGCGGGTGCAGCGGGAACGCCAGGCAGAGCGCGCCGTCGGCGCCGGCGCCCGCCGCGGTCCGGCAGGCCACCCGCGCGCCGGCGCTGCGGCCGCCGAACACCAGCGGCCCGGTCAGCGCGCCGCCGGCCCGCAGCGCGTCGAGCACGGCGGTCCAGGCGACGTCGAGGCTCGGCGGGGCCGGCGCGATCCGCTTCCCGGCCACCCGCCACGGCTGCTCCACCCGCAGCACCCGCCAACCGGCCGCGACCGCGGAGCCGCTGACGGCGACCAGGTCGGCCGAGGCCACCCCGCCACCGGCGCCGTGGCCGAGCACGAGCGTGCCGCGGGCCCCCGCGACCGGGCCGTCGGCGTGCACCGCGGCCGGGCCGAGCGGGGTGTCGACCAGCGCCGGCGAGCTCACAGCGCCAGCAGGGCGTCGACCGCGCCGGCAAGGTCGGCGGCGACGACGGTCGGCGCGGGGAACGCCGGCGGGTACACGCGCTCGCTGCGCGGGAACCAGGCCCCGGTCAGCCCCGCCCGTTCGGCTCCGAGGGCGTCCCAGCCGTGCGCGGCCACCAGCGCCATCCGCTCCGGCGGCACGCCGCAGGCGCCGGCGGCCCACAGGTAGGCCTCCCGCGAGGGCTTCCACGCGCGGACGGTCTCGCTGGTCAGCGTCCGCTCGACCAGCGGCGCGATGCCGCCGCGCTCGATGCCGGCCTCGGCCACCCCGGGCGAGCCGTGCGACAGCGTCACCACCCGCACGCCGGCCGCCGCCAGCCGGCGCAGCGCGGGCTCGACGTCGGGGTGCGGGACGAGCTCCAGGAAGGTGTCGGCCACGCGCGTGACGTCGGCGGCGGACAGCTCGGTGACCTGCGCCAGCGCCGACTCGAAGGCGGCGCGGAAGGGCAGCCAGGCGCCGGCCACGGTGGCGGCGAAGCCGGTGGCCAGCGTGCGGCCGAAGACCGTGGGCAGCAGGTGCGCCGGGTGCCCGGTCTCGACCAGGGCGGCGGCGACGGGGGAGAGGTCGAGCAGGGTCTCGTTGACGTCGAGCGCGACGACCTCCGGACGGCCCCGGCTCACGCGGCCGGGTGGCCGCCGTCGGGCCGGCCGACGGTGGCCTCACGCTGACGGCGCTGACGGACGTCCTTGAGCCGCTTGGTCACCAGGTAGCCGATGCCGACGACGAACACGCCGACGACGAGGTAGTCGAAGTACTTGAGGTTGTCCTGGATGAAGTCGCCCGCGAGCACGCCGAGGGTGACCAGCAGGCTGTTCCAGATGAGGCTGCCGGCGGCGGAGTAGAGGACGAACTGCAGGAACGGCATCCTCACGACGCCGGCGGGCACGGAGATGAAGCTGCGCACGATCGGCACCATCCGGCCGAAGAACACCGCCGAGCGGCCGTGCCGCTCGAACCAGGCGAAGGTCCGGTCGACGTCGGCGGTCTCGACCAGCGGGAGGCGGTCGAGGAAGGCGTGCGAGCGGCGCGGGCCCAGCGCCCGGCCGACGTAGTAGAAGAAGACCGCACCGAGCACCGAGCCCAGCGTGGCGAACAGGATGACCGGCACGATGTCCATCTGGCCGTCGTTGATGAGCACGCCGGCCAGGCCGAGCACGGCCTCGCTGGGGATCGGCGGGATCACCGTCTCCAGCAGGATGGAGAACCCGACGCCGACGGGTCCGAGGGTCTCGACCAGCTGGAGCAGCCAGCCGGTGATCCCGCCCTGGTCGGAGGAGGCCGCGGCGGCGAGGAACGACATGTCCCCACGGTAAGGGGGCCTCCTGCGACCTGCCCGGACGTCGGCCGGACGGACGGGGCCGGTGGGGCTAGCGTGCCGCCATGCGCCAGCGCCTCGCCGCCCGGGCCGTCGTCGTGGGGGACCGGTCCGGCACCGTCGTCCCGGACGCCGTCGTCGACGTCGAGGACGGCCGGATCGCGTGGACCGGGCCGGCTGCCGACGCCCCGCCGCCCGGGGACGCCGAGGTGGTGGACCTGCCCGGGCTGCTCGTGCCGGGACTGGTCAACGCCCACTCGCACGCGCCGATGGTGCTGTTCCGCGGCCAGGGCGAGGGGCTGCCGCTGGACCGCTGGCTGCGCGAGGTGATGTGGCCGCGGGAGGCCCGGCTGACGCCCGACGACGTCGAGGTGGCCATGACCGCCGCGTCGGCGGAGATGCTGCGCGGCGGGGTGACCACCAGCGTGGAGATGTACTTCTCGCCGGAGCGGATCGCCGCGGCGGTCGGCAGGACCGGCGCCCGCGCGGTGATCCCCGCGCCGATGGTGCCGCTGCCGGGGATGCCGGCGCTGGAGGAGCAGATGGCCGCGGCCGTCGAGCTGGCCGCCGGGGTCGGCGACGACGGCACCGTCGAGTACGGGCTGGGCCCGCACGCGGCCTACACCGTGCCGCTGCCGCTGCTGCGGCGGGCTGCCGAGCTGTGCCGCGAGCACGGGCTGCTGCTGCACCTGCACGTGGCCGAGACCGCCACCGAGGGTGCCGACCTGCTGGCCGCGCACGGGGCGTCGGTGCCGGCGCTGCTGGCCGCGCACGACGTCCTGGGTGGTCGGGTGCTGGCCGCGCACTGCGTGCACATGGACGACGCCGACCTGGAGCTGTGGGCCGAGTACGACGTCGCCGTCGCGCACTGCCCGGCGAGCAACGCCAAGCTGGCCAGCGGCGTCGCCCGGGTGCGGGACATGCTCGACCGCGGCATCCGGGTCGGCCTGGGCACCGACGGGCCGGCGTCCAACGACGGGCTGGACCTGCTCGCCGACGTCCGGCTGGCCGCCCAGCTGGCGCGGCTCGCCGCCCGGGACGCCACCGCGCTCACCGCGGCCGAGGCGTTCTGGCTGGCCACCGGCGCGGCCGCGGACGCGATCGGCCGGCCCGACCTGGGCCAGGTCGAGGCCGGGCGGCGGGCCGACCTGGTGCACGTCGACACCCGCGACCTCGCCTTCGAGCCGGTGGGCGATGCCGCGGACCTGCTCACCCACCTGGTCTGGTCCGGCGTCTCCCGGCTGGTCCGCGACGTGTGGGTCGGGGGCCGGCAGGTCGTCGCCGGTGGGACGGTGACCGGCGTGGACGCCGAGGCACTGCGGGCCGAGGTGGCCGAACGCGCCGCCCGGCTGGCCGGCTGAGGCGGTGGCGGCGTGCGCCACGATCAGGTGACCTGATCGTGGGGCGTCCTCCCTCGCGGTGGGACGTGGGGGAGGACGCCCTGCGGTGAGGGAGGACGGCGCGTCAGCCCTGCGGGTGCCCGACGGTCCAGGCGTAGAGACGGCCGTCGACGACGACGGTCGCCCAGCCCTCGCACAGGAGCACCCGCTCGCCGCTCAGGTCGGGCCACGAGCCGCCGCCGTCCCACGGTGGACCGGGTTGCGCCACGGGCCTGCACTCCGCGGGCGGAGCGGCGCCGGGTGCGAGGTCCATGTCCACGCGCACGCTCCGGTCGTCGGCACCGGACGCCACGCCGGGGCGGACGACGGTCACAGCGGAGCCCACCGCGCGGGTCCAGTAGGGCACCGTTCCCCTCGGGGCCTCCGCCGCCTCGGCGCGGGACGTGGTCCGCGTGTGCCCCTGCAGCTCGGCGAGCACGGCGCCTGCCCCCGCCACCCCCACCGGCATCGCCACGAGGACACCTGCGACGGCCACCGCTGCGACGGCCTGCGTCGCCGCGAGCGTGCCCAGGGCCACCTTCGCCGCCGTGCTGCGCACCGCCGGACTCCTCTCGTCGGGCCACCGTGCGGTGGCCCGACGAGCCTCGGCCCGGGAGGTGCGCGCGGGCGTCGGCGTCCGGGATGATCTCCAGGGGCCGGTCCGTCGTACCGGGGGAGGACCCCGGGTGCGACGGGGCCGGGAGGACGGGCCGGTCGCGCCGCGGTTGACTGCGCCGCATGACGCCGTCGCTGCGGGTCCTGACGCTCAACGTGCTCGGCCCGGCCAACCCGGACTGGGCCCGGCGCAGCGCCCTGATCGGGGAGACCCTGCGCCGGCTCGGCGCCGAGGTCGTCGCCCTGCAGGAGGTGCCCGTGGCGGACGGCACCGTCGAGGAGCTCCTCGGGCCCGGCTACACCGTCACCCCGTTCTCCCGGGCCGCCGCGGACGGGGTGGGTGGGGCGCTGGCCACCCGGGCACCGCACCGCGTCGTCGAGGAGGTCGACCAGCGCTGCACGCCGCGGGCGCAGGACTTCCCGTGGTGCGCCACCCTCGTCGTCGAGCTGGACACCCCGGTCGGCCGCACGCTGGTCGCCCACCACAAGCCGAGCTGGCAGTTCGGGTACGAGTACGAGCGGGAGCGGCAGGCGCTGGCCGCCGCGCGGGTGCTCGAGCTCCTGGCCGACGGCGCCGACCACGCCGTCGTCCTGGGCGACCTCGACGCGACCCCCGACGCCGCGAGCGTGCAGTTCTGGCGCGGCCGGCGGTCGCTCGACGGCACCAGCGTCTGCTACCAGGACGCGTGGGAGACCCTCCACCCCATCGACCCGGGGTTCACCTTCGACGCCCGGAACCCGCTGGTGCGGGCGGGTGAGGTGGCCACCGCGGTGAGCCGGCGCATCGACCACGTCCTTGTGCGGGCCGGCGTGCACGGCCCGACGCTGCAGGTGGTGGCCTGCGCCCGGGTGCTCGACGAGCCGGTCGGCGGGGTGTGGGCCAGCGACCACTCCGGCGTCGTCGCCGATCTCGCGCTGCCCGGCCACCCGCCGGGCTCGTGGGCGTCCTGACGGTCCAACCAAACGGTTGACGAAGACCTGGAGCACCCCTACGGTCGTACTCAACCGAGAGGTTGACAAAGGAGGTCGCAGGTGGCGTCGGACCCGCTCTCCCGGGCGTTCGCGGCGCTGGCCGACCCGACCCGGCGCGACATCGTCGCCCGGCTCGCGGCGGGCGACGCGACGGTCGGCGAGCTCGCCGCCCCCTACGACGTGACCGTGCAGGCGGTCTCCAAGCACCTGCGGGTGCTCGAGGACGCCGGCCTGGTCAGCCGCACCCGGGAGGCGCAGCGCCGCCCGGTGCACCTGGAGGCGGAGGTGTTCGACCTGATGACCACGTGGATCGAGCGCTACCGGCGCCAGGCCGAGGAGCGCTACCGCCGCCTCGACGACGTCCTCCGGTCGATGCCGGACGACACCCACGAGAAGGGAACCCGTCATGAGCACCGCCACCCGTGAGACCCGGATCGTCGCCGACCCCGAGGTCCCGCTCATCCGGATCACCCGGGAGTTCGACGCCCCGCCGGCCAAGGTGTTCCGCGCGCACACCGACCCCGAGCTGGTCGTGCAGTGGCTCGGCCCGCGCGGGATGGAGATGCGCATCGACCACTTCGACTGCCGCACCGGCGGCTCCTACCGGTACGTGCACAGCGACGCCAACGGGGAGTACGCCTTCCACGGGTCCTTCCACGAGGTCCGCCCCGACGAGCGGATCGTGCAGACCTTCACCTTCGAGGGGCAGCCCGACGGCGTCGCGCTGGAGAAGCTCGTGCTCACCGACCTCGGCGGCGGCCGCACCCGCCTCGAGTCCACCTCGCTGTGCGACTCCTTCGCCGACCGCGACGCGATGCTCGCCAGCGGCATGGAGGTCGGCGTCGTCCAGGGCTACGAGCGCCTGGACGAGGTGCTCGCGCGCTGATCCTCAGGCGCGCAGCGAGATCGTCTCCCCGCGCAGGACGGTCCGCAGCTCCCCCGGCGCCCGCCGCTCGGCGACCTCCCGCACGAAGTCGCCGAGCGGCGAGGCGAACCGGTCGTAGTCGTCGTAGTGCACCGGCACGGTGACCGGCGGCTCGAGCAGTTCCACCAGGTCGGCGCCCTGCCGGCCGTCCATGGTCACGGTGACCCCGAGCGCCTTGGTCCCGCCCAGGTGCGGGATGACGACGTCGAGTGGCCCGCAGCGCTGCAGCACCTCGCCCAGCCACGGGCGGAACAGGGTGTCGCCGGTGACGTAGCCGCGCCAGGACACCTCGCCGCCGCGCAGCAGCTCCAGCACGCTGCCCATCACCGGCGGCAGGACCGCGGCCAGGGGACCCGGGCCGTGGACGCCGGGCACCGCGGTGATCCGCAGCGTCTCCTCACCGCGGGTGACCTCGTGCACCTGCCAGGGCCGCAGGTCGGCGGTGGCGTGGAAGCCGCGGGCCGCCAGCGTCCGTGCCGCGGCCTGCGTGGTGACGACCGGCGTGGCCTTGTCGATGGTGGCGTAGGCGATCCGGTCCCAGTGGTCGCCGTGCAGGTGGGAGAGCAGGACGGCGTCGAGGTCGGGCAGGTCCTCGGGCAGGATCGCCGGGTCGGTCAGCCGCTTGGCCCACAGGCCCTTGCCCAGGTACACCCGCTGCCCGCGGCCGATGAAGTTCGGGTCGGTGAGCAGCGTGAACCCGCCCAGGCGCAGCAGCGTCGTCGCGTTGCCGCCGAAGGTGAGCGTGACGTCGGCGGTGCTCTCGTCGGTGGAGCCGGCACTGCGGTCGGCACTGCCCGGGTCGGCGGTCATGCCGCGGGTGCTACCCCTGGGCCCGGGTCGGTGCACGTCCGCGGAAGTGCACGGAGGGGGACTCGCGGGTCCGTGCGCGGCGCGCCGATCCGGGTACCGCAGGTCCCGTGCAGCAGCAGGCCGCCGTGGCCGCCGCCGGCCGGCTGCGTCGGGCGCGCGCGGGCGCGCTGGTGGCGTTCGTGGTGACCGGGCTGGTCTCGGCGAGCTGGTTCGGGCGCATCCCCGCCGTCCAGGGACGGCTCGACCTCTCCGCCGGCGAGCTGGCCGTGGCCGTCCTCGGCGTCGAGGGCGGCGCGGTGCTCGGGCTGTCCCTCGGCGGCGCCCTGGCCACCCGGTGGGGCAGTCGCCGCGCCGCCCAGGCCGGGTTCGTGGTCTACGCACCCGGCGTCCTGGTGGCGGCGCTCGCCCCCGACCTCCTGCTGCTGACCTGCGGCCTGGCGGTCTGGGCCGCGGCGAACAGCGTGCTGGACGTCGCCCTGAACGTGCAGGGCGTCGACCTGGAGCGCCGGGCCGGCCGGCCGCTGCTGTCCGGGCTGCAGGCCGCGCAGGGGCTGGGCCTGCTCGCGGGCGCCGCCGGGGCCACCGCGGCCGCCGCGGCGGACGTGCCGCTGACGGCCCACCTCGCGGCCGTCGCCGCCGCGGGACTGGTCGCGGGGCTGGCGGGGACGGCGCCGATGCTGCCCGCCGCCGCTCCTCCGCCGCGCGGCCGCAGCCGCTTCCGCCCGTCGGGGCAGCTGCTGCTCGTCGGCGCGATCGCGTTCTGCGCGTTCCTCGTCGACGGCGCCGCGACCAACTGGGTCGCCGTCTCGCTGGAGGCCGATCACGGCGCGGCGCCCGGAGCGGCTGCCGGCGGGTTCCTGGCGTTCACCGCCACGCTGGTGCTCGGCCGCGCCGTCACCGACCGGGTCCTGCTCCGCTGGTCCCGTGTCCGGCTGGTGCGCGGCTGTGGCGCCGTCGTCGTCCTCGGGACCGTCCTCGTCGTCCTCGCCCCCACCGGCGCCGTCGCGCTGGCCGGCTGGGTGGTGCTCGGCCTGGGGGTCGCGCCGCTGGCACCCGCCGTCCTCGGCGCCGCCCCCGACGCGCGGTCCCGCGCGACGGGTCGGAGCACGCCCCCGCCGGCCGCGATCGCGACCGTCACCACCATCGGCTACGTCGGGTCGTTCACCGGCGCACCGGCCATCGGCGCCCTCGCCGGGCTCGTCGGCCTGTCCTCCGCCCTGGCGCTGATGGCGCTGGCGGGGATCGCGACCGTCCTCCTCGCCCGGTACGTCCCGAGCGGTCGGCCGGTGGACGGCGGAGGGGCGTCCGGCTGGTAGACACAGGAGGTGGCTGCCTCCCGCGACGTGGACGAGTCCTTCCTGGCGCTCCCGCTCTCGGCGCTCACCGAGGCGGCGCTGACCCGGGCGGTCGACCTCGGCTGCGAGCACGCCGACCTGCGGGCGGAGCGGATCCGCACCCAGTCGATCACCCTGCGCGACGCGCGGCTCGAGGCGCTGGCCACCGGCGAGGACCTCGGGCTGGCCGTTCGCGTGGTGCACGAGGGCACCTGGGGGTTCGCCGCGGGCGTCGTCCTGACCGCGGCCGAGGCGGTCCGGCTGGCCGAGCAGGCGGTCGCCGTCGCGAAGGTGTCCGCGGCCCTGGCCACCGACCGGGTGGAGCTGGCGCCCGAGCCCCGGCACGAGGGGACCTGGGTGTCGGCCTACGACGTCGACCCCTTCGACGTCCCCGACGCGGAGAAGACCGCCCTGCTCACCGAGCTGTCGGAGCGGCTGCAGGCGGCCGACGGCGTCGAGCACGTGCAGTCGGGCTGCACGCACGTCAAGGAGCAGAAGTACTACGCCGACACCACCGGCACCCGCACCCGGCAGCAGCGGGTGCGCATCTCCCCGGAGTTCACCGCCCTGACCGTCGACCGGACGACGGGCGCGTTCGAGAGCATGCGGACCCTCGCCCCGCCGGTGGGCCGCGGCTGGGAGTACCTGACCGACGGCCGCTACGACTGGGACGGCGAGCTGGCGGAGATCCCCGAGCTGCTGCGGGAGAAGACCAAGGCGCCGTCGGTGGAGCCGGGCCGACACGACCTCGTCGTCGACCCGTCCAACCTGTGGCTGACCATCCACGAGTCGGTCGGCCACGCCACCGAGCTGGACCGGGCGCTGGGCTACGAGGCCGCCTACGCCGGCACCTCCTTCGCCACCGTCGACGGGCTGGGCAGCCTGCGCTACGGCTCGGAGCTCATGCACGTCACCGGCGACCGCACCGTCGAGCACGGGCTGTCGACGATCGGGTGGGACGACGAGGGCGTCGAGGCGCAGCGGTGGGACATCGTCCGCGACGGCGTGCTGGTCGGCTACCAGGTCGACCGCAACACCGCGCGGCTGGGCGGGATGGCGCGCTCCAACGGCTGCGCCTTCGCCGACTCGCCGCGGCACGTGCCGGTGCAGCGGATGGCCAACGTCTCGCTGCAGCCCGCCGCGGACGGCCCCGACCTCGAGGGCCTGATCGGCGGGGTCGAGCGCGGCATCTACGTCGTCGGCGACAAGAGCTGGTCGATCGACATGCAGCGCTACAACTTCCAGTTCACCGGCCAGCGCTTCTACCGCATCGAGGGCGGGCGGCTCGCCGGGCAGCTGCGCGACGTCGCCTACCAGGCGACGACCACGGACTTCTGGGGCTCGATGCGCGCCGTCGGCGGCCCCTCCACCTACCGCCTCGGCGGGGCGTTCAACTGCGGCAAGGCCCAGCCCGGGCAGGTCGCGCCGGTCAGCCACGGCTGCCCGGCGGCGCTCTTCGAGGGCGTCACCATCCTCAACACGGTCCAGGAGGGCGGGCGATGAGCAGCCAGCTGACCGCACAGCAGCTGGTCGAGAAGGCGCTGGCGGCGTCGACCGCCGACGGGTGCGTCGTCTTCGTCGTGGAGAGCACCGAGGCGAACCTGCGGTGGGCGTCGAACAGCCTGACCACGAACGGGGCGATGCGCTCGCGCCAGGTCGTCGTCGTGTCGTTCGTCGACGGCGGCCAGGGCATGGCCACGGGCACCGTCGCCCGGACCGGCACGCCCGACGTCGCCGAGCTGGTGGCCGCGAGCGAGCAGGCCGCCCGTGACGCCGGACCGGCCGAGGACGCCGTCCCGCTGGTCACCGAGGCCCCGCCGGGCAGCGGGGACTGGGACGCCGACCCCGCCGAGACCTCCATCGAGGTGTTCGCCGAGTTCGCGCCCGCGCTGGGCGAGGCGTTCGGCGCCGCCCGCGACCGCGGCGACCTGCTGTTCGGCTACGCCGAGCACGCCATGACCACCACCTACCTGGGCACCTCCACCGGTCTGCGGCTGCGTCACGACCAGCCCACCGGCCGGGTGGAGCTCAACGGCAAGAGCACCGACTACGCCCGCTCGGTGTGGTCCGGCGTGGGGACCCGCGACTTCCGCGACGTCTCCGTGGCCGGCCTCGCCGCCGACGTCGAGCGCAGGCTCGGCTGGGCGCAGCGCCGCGTCGACCTGCCCGCCGGGCGCTACGAGACGGTGCTGCCGCCGTCGGCGGTGAGCGACCTGATGCTCTACGCCTACTGGACGATGGAGGCCCGCGACGCCGACGAGGGCCGCAACGTGTTCGCCCGCAAGGGCGGCGGCAACCGGATCGGCGACCGGCTGGCCGCGCTGCCGCTGACCCTGCGCAGCGACCCGCACGCCCCGGGGCTGGAGGCGGCGCCCTTCCAGGTGGTGGGCGCCTCGTCGGGGTCGGCCAGCGTGTTCGACAACGGCATGGCGACGCCGGCCGTCGACTGGATC
Organism: Geodermatophilus sp. SYSU D00710; assembly: GCF_054050195.1. Lineage (NCBI taxonomy): Bacteria > Bacillati > Actinomycetota > Actinomycetes > Geodermatophilales > Geodermatophilaceae > Geodermatophilus > Geodermatophilus sp. SYSU D00710. The sequence goes on along the minus strand of NZ_JBJGYX010000050.1, from coordinate 7,235 downwards.
CGCGACGGCGTCCTCACCAACCTGGTGCGCCCGCGGGCGTGGGCGCTGAAGACCACCGCGCCGGCCGTCGCCGCCGTCGACAACCTCGTCCTCGAGTCACCGGAGGGCACGGCCACCCAGGACGAGATGGTGGCCGCCACCGACCGCGGGCTGCTGCTGACCACGCTCTGGTACATCCGCGAGGTCGACCCGCAGACGCTGCTGCTGACCGGGCTCACCCGCGACGGCGTGTTCCTCGTCGAGGGTGGCGAGGTCACCGGCGCGGTGAACAACTTCCGGTGGAACGAGTCGCCGGTGGACCTGCTGGCGCGGATCACCCAGGTCGGCCGCACCGAGCGCACGCTGCCGCGGGAGTGGAACGACTGGTTCACCCGCGCGGCGATGCCCCCGGTGCGCGTGCCGGACTTCAACATGAGCTCGGTGTCGCCGGCCAGCTGACGCGTTGCGGGGCCGGCGCCCGCCCGCTCTTGCGGTGTCGGCCGCGCTCCCACGGTGGTGCAGCACCGCAGGAGTACACGGAGCACCGCAAGACCGTGCCGTCATCGCGGCGCCGCGGCAGGTGCCCGCCCGTAGGGTGACGCAGATCACGACGGGCGGGGCACCAGGAGGCGCGACGTGCGCGTCGGCATGCGGATCCGGTACGACGGCGGCTTCCGGCAGGTCGCGGAGGAGATCGGCGAGCTCGAACGCGCCGGCCTGCAGCTCGTCTCGGTCGCCGAGGCCTACAGCTTCGACGCCGTCAGCCAGCTGGGGTACCTCGCCGCGGTCACCGACCGGATGGAGCTGACCAGCGGCATCCTGCAGGCCTTCACCCGCACGCCGACCCTGACCGCGATGACCGCGGCCGGCCTGGACATGGTCTCCAGCGGCCGCTTCACCCTGGGCCTGGGCGCCAGCGGGCCGCAGGTGGTGGAGGGGTTCCACGGCGTCCGCTACGACGCGCCGCTGGCCCGGCAGCGGGAGATCGTCGAGATCTGCCGGATGGTCTGGCGCCGGGAGCGGGTCGTGTACGCCGGGCGCCGGTACACGATCCCCCTGCCGCCGGACCAGGGCACCGGCCTCGGCAAGCCGCTCAAGCTGGTCAACGTCCCCGTGCGCGAGCGGATCCCGATCACGATCGCCGCCATCGGGCCGAAGAACGTCGAGCTCACCGCCGAGATCGCGGAGGGCTGGGAGCCGATCTTCCTCGTCCCCGAGCGGGCGGCCGAGACCTGGGGCGCCGCGCTCGCCGCCGGCACGGCACGGCGGGACCGGGGCCTGGGCCCCCTCGACGTCCGCGTCGGCGTCCCCTGCGCGATCGGTGAGGACCTCGGCGACCTGCGCGAGCGCTCCCGGGCCGACCTCGCGCTCTACGTCGGCGGGATGGGCGCCCGCGGCAAGAACTTCTACAACGAGCTCGCCGTCCGCTACGGCTACGCCGAGGCCGCGGCCACCGTGCAGGACCTCTACCTCTCCGGCCGCCGGGAGGAGGCGGCCGCGGCGGTCCCCGCGGAGCTGGTCGCGGCCACCTCGCTGGTGGGTCCCCGGGCATGGGTGGCCGAGCGGTTGGCCGCACTCCGCGACGCCGGCGTCACGACGTTGGTCACCTCCCTCGTCCAGCCCGACCGCGCCGGCCGGCTGCGCACCGTCGAGCAGCTGCGGGAACTGGCGCAGGACCTGTGACCGGCGGGCCCCCGCGCGGCGTCGGCTAGCGTCCGGCCCCGGGCGCTCCGCCGTGGAGCGCGGCGAGGAGGCGTCCAGTGACCGAGGCGAGCGGGGCCGGCGTGCCCGAGGGCCTGACCGTGGCGGTGCTGGGAGGCACCGGCCCGCAGGGGCGCGGCCTGGCCCGGCGGTTCGCCGCCGCCGGCGTGCGGGTGGTCCTCGGCAGCCGGGACCCCGGGCGCGCCGCCGCCACCGCCGCCGACCTCGCGGGCGCCACCGGCGGCGAGGTCGCGGGCGCCGACAACCACGGCGCGGCCCGGGCCGGCGACGTCGTCGTCGTGGCGGTTCCCTGGGAGGGGCACGAGCACCTGCTGACCGCCGTGCGCGAGGAGCTCGCCGGGAAGATCGTGGTCGACTGCGTGAACCCGCTCGGCTTCGACAAGCAGGGCGCCTACGCGATCCCGGTCGAGGAGGGCTCGGCCGCGCAGCAGGCCGCGGCGCTGCTCCCCGACAGCCGCGTCGTCGCCGCGTTCCACCACGTGAGCGCCGTCCTCCTCGAGAACCCGGAGGTGACCGAGGTCGGCACCGACGTCCTGGTGCTCGGGGACGACCGCGAGGCCACCGACCTGGTGCAGGCGCTGGCCGGTCTGGTGCCGGGCATGCGCGGGATCTACGCCGGCCGGCTGCGCAACGCCCGCCAGGTGGAGGCGCTCACGGCCAACCTGATCAGCGTCAACCGGCGGTACAGGGCGCACGCGGGGCTGCGGGTCACCGACGTCTGAGACGCCGGCCCACGCGTGAGGCGCCTGTGACGCAAGACGACGAAACGGCGTGTCATACCGCAGGGGTGATGCCCTCAAACACGGTTCGCGGATTACTTTTCGGCGCAACCGCAGCAGGCCTCCGGGATCCCGGGGGTGTCGAGGGGAGCACCCGATGACCCGCACGCAGAAGCCCTCCGTGTTCCAGGTGGGCCAGATCTGGGACGACGGCCGGACGGTCGTCGTCTCCGGGTGGGGCATCGGTCTGTGCGCCTCCGCCTGCGCCTGCCACCGCTCTCCCCAGGGCGGGCACCTGTCCATCGACGAGGACCAGGCCGGCGGCACGCTGGGCCTTCGCTGCTTCGACGAGGACGGCTGCGACTGCTGCGAGCCGTGGACCGCGGACGAGCTGTCGGCCGTCCTGCGCGACCTGCAGCGGGTGTCCGGCCTCGACGCCCAGGAGCCCCTGGCCGGCTGATCGGAGGACCCCCTGCCCCCCCACCGCTCGCGCGCTCGCGGCGGGACCCGGCAGAGGGGCCGGTCCAGCACGTCACCACCGCCGGTCTTTCGGGGACGTCCACACGGGTACCGGCGCCGCATGCTGGGACGAGCGGCGATGCGCGGTGCCCTGGCCGGACTGGCCGGCACCGCGGCGATGACCCTGGCCGAGAAGGCCGAGCAGCAGGTGACCCGGAGGCCGGACTCCTACGTGCCCGGGCGCACGCTGACCGCGCTGGCCACGCGGCGCCGTCTGCCCGGGTCGGCGCGCCCGTTCGTCCGCAACCACCTCATGCACTGGGGGACCGGTGCCGCCGTCGGCGCGCTGCGCGGCGTCTGGTCGGCCAGCGGGCTGCGCGGCTGGCGCGCCTCGGCCTGGCACACCTCGGTCCGGCTGGCCACCGACCAGACCCTCGAGAACGCCACCGGCGTCGGCGACCCGCCGTGGACCTGGTCTCGCCGCGACCAGGTCGTCGACCTCGCCGGCAAGGCGCTCTACTCCTTCGTCACCGGCGCGGTCGCCGACGCCCTCGTCCCGCTCGCTCCCGACCGGCGCCGCAGCACCGCCCCCTGACAGGACCGGCCCTCCTCGCAACGTGCGGGGCGGGTGGGACGAACGGGGCGCACGGGGTCCCACCCGTCCCGATCACCGCGCGCCCTGCACACGCTCCGCTCACCACCTCCCTACGGTCCGTACCGACCAGAGCGGGCCGCCCGGCGAGGCGGCAGGGGGAGGCCGATCGTGCAGCGCAACCGGACGACGGGACGCCGCTGGACGGGTGCGGTCCTGGCCGCCACCGGCCTGGTGGCCCTCGTGCTCGTGCCCGGGTCGGCCGCCGCCGCGCCGTCGACCGCCGAGGAGGCCGAGCGGCTGGTGGAGGAGGCCGGCCGGCAGCTGACCACGCTCGACGAGCAGGTGCACCAGGCCGAGCTCGCCGTCACCGCCCAGCAGCAGGCCGCCGCCGACGCCGACCGCACCGCCGACGAGGCCGAGGCCACGCTGGCCCGCTACGAGCCGGCGATCCGCGCCATCGCCCAGAGCGGCTACACCGGCACCACCCGGTCCCGGGTGGCCGCGTTCCTCGGCAGCGACTCCGCCGACGACCTGGTCGCGCAGATGACGATGATCGACCTCATCGCCGACCACACCGACGGCGTCCTCACCGAGGTGGCCGCCGCGCAGGCCCGTGCGGCCGAGACCCGCGCCGCGGCGGAGGCCGCCGCCGCCGAGGCCACCGCGTCGCTGCGCACGCTGCAGGAGCAGCAGGCCCAGGTGCAGGAGCAGATCGACCAGTACGAGGCCGACTTCGCGCGGCTGTCGGCGGCAGAGCAGGCGCGGGTCACCGCCGCGCTGGCCGGGCCGGTCCTGGCCGCGCCGTCGGCCGCCGCGGCCACGGCCGGAGCACCCGGTCCCGCGGCCGCCACCGCCGTCGAGACGGCCCTCGCCCAGCTCGGCGACCCCTACGTGTGGGGCTCCTCCGGTCCCGACGGCTTCGACTGCTCCGGGCTGACCCAGTACGCCTACGCCGCCGCCGGGATCTCCCTGCCGCACTCGAGCCGGGCGCAGTCGACGACGGGGACGCCGGTCTCGCGGGCCGAGCTGCTGCCCGGCGACATCGTCTACTTCTACTCGCCGGTCAGCCACGTGGGCCTCTACATCGGCGACGGCAAGATGGTGCACGCCCGCACCTTCGGTCAGCCGGTCGCGGTGACCAGCGTTGACCAGGCCGGGTACCGCGGCGCCGTCCGCGTCGCTTGACGAAGGACCCCCGTCCTCCCCACCCTTCGCACGCTCAGGGTGGGCCCCTGGACGGGGGCCGCTCCAGCACCTCGCCCTCAGTACGGCCGGCGGCCCTCGGCGAGCCTCTGCACGGCCGCGGCCACCCGCCGGGCCCGCGTGGCCGCGGTGGCGGCGGTGTGCACCCGGACCAGGACGGCGAGCGGTTCTGCGCGTCGAGGCCGTCGAAGGCCGCCCGGGCGGCGGGCTCGGCGTCGAGGGCGGCGGCCAGGTCGTCGGGGACGGTGACGGTGGCCGGGCCGGCGTAGGCGCGCTCCCAGCGGCCGTCGGCCTGCGCGGCCGCCACCTGGGCCAGCCCCGCCGGGCGCATCCGGCCGGCCTCGACCAGCCGGGCGACGGCCTCGACGTTCCTCTGCGACCACACGCTGCGCGGCCGCCGCGGCGTCACGCGGATCAGGTAGGACCGCTCGTCGAAGCGGTTGGACCGGCCGTCGATCCACCCGTAGCAGAGCACCGACTCGACCAGCTCGGCGTAGGTCAGCGACGGGACGCCGGCGCCCTTCTTCGCCAGCTTCACGTACAGGCCGGGCGCGGTGGCGTGCTCGGCCTCCAGCCACTCCTCGAAGGCGGCCTGGTCGGGGAAGGCCAGCACGGGCAGGTCGGTCGGCACGGTCACGGGCGCCGATCCTGGCCGCGGTCCCGGGTGCCGTCCAGGGGTCGGGTGTGCTGGGGTGGGGCCGTGGCGGACAACTACATCGCTCAGCTGGACTTCGGCGCACCGGCCATCGACGACGAGGCGTTCGTCGCGCCGACGGCGGTGGTGGTCGGCGCGGTGACGATGGGCCCGCGCTCGAGCATCTGGTACGGCGCGGTCGCGCGCGCCGACCACGAGGTCATCGAGATCGGCGAGGGCTCGAACGTCCAGGACGGCAGCACGCTGCACTCCGACCCCGGCTTCCCGCTGGTCATCGGCCGCGGCGTGACCGTCGGTCACCGGGTCGTGCTGCACGGCGCGCGCGTCGACGACGACGTCCTGGTCGGCATGGGCAGCATCGTCATGAACGGCGCGCACATCGGCTCCGGCTCGATCGTGGCCGCCGGCGCCGTCGTCACGCAGGGCACCGAGGTGCCGCCCGGCTCGCTGGTGGCCGGCGTCCCGGCGAAGGTCATCCGGCAGGCCACCGACGACGACCTGACCCACATCCGGCTCAACGCGCAGAGCTACACCGAGCGGCTGCCCGCGGCGCGGAAGGTGCGGCCGGTGGTGCGCCGCCCGCTGCCCCCGGCCGGGCACATCCCGGGCGACGCCGCGGACTAGCGGAGGGCCCCCTGCGCAGGGGGCCGTTCCATCAGCTCGCCAGGCGGGCGACGGCGGCGCGGACCTCCTCGAGGTGCAGCGCCATCGTCGCGTCGCCGACGGCGAGCTCCACCCGCAGGACCGCCGGGTCGCCGGTGGTCGCCGGCGCGGGCCAGGTCCACAGCCCCTCCTCCGCGAGCTCGCGGGCGGCGTCCCGGAAGGCCTCGGACGTCGTCTCGAGCAGCAGGTGCAGCATCGGCGTCTGCGGCGGGTCGGGCACCACCCGCACGCCGGGCAGGTCGCGCACGCAGCGCGCCACCTCGTGCGCCCGCTCCAGGTAGGCCGGCATCAGCGGCAGCCGCTGTCGCAGGCAGCTCAGCGCCGAGGCCGCGCCGGGCCACAGGCCGAACAGCGTGCCGCCGAGCCGGTGCCGCCACTCGCGCACCTCGGCGACGGCGTCGGCCGGCCCGGCCAGGCAGCACCCGGCCAGCGCGCCGAGGCCCTTGTAGAAGCTGACGTAGACGGTGTCGAAGGGGGCGGCGAGGTCGGCCGGCGGCATCCCGTAGCCCGCGGCGGCCTCCCACAGCCGGGCGCCGTCGAGGTGGGCCACGGAGTGCACGTCGTGCGCCCACGCCGTCTGCTCCACGACGTCGTCCCACGGCGGCAGCTGCCCGCCGAGGTCCCGCTGGGGCAGCTCCACCACCAGCGCGGCCGGGGGCTCGGCGACGGCGTCGAGGTCGGCGCGCAGCAGCAGCCGGTTGCGGTCGCCGACCGGCCGCGGGACCAACCCGTGCAGCCGCTCGAGCGCCCCGCCCTCGTGCTGGAACAGGTGGCACTGGGGATGGGCGACGACGGTGCGCCGCAGGGTGCGCCCGGCGTGCACCCGCAGCGCCGCCTGCTGCGCCATCGTCCCGCTGGGCAGGTACACCGCCCCGGGCTTGTCCAGCAGGGCGGCCACCTCGTCCTCGAGCTCGGCGACGACGCCGCCGGTGCCGTACCGGTCGACCACGGTGTCGGCGGGGACGGTGGCCAGCAGCTCCGCGGCCCGCACCGGCCCGTGTCCGGACAGCGCCCGGTCGCAGGTGGCGCGCAGCGCCTCGAGGTCGGTCACGGGCGCCAGTCTGCCGAGATCCCGTGACCTCGTCCGTCCGGGCCCCCGTGGGGGGGGGGGGGGGGGGGGGGGGGGGGGGGGGGGGGGGGGGGGGGGGGGGGGGGGGGGGGGGGGGGGGGGGGGGGGGGGGGGGGGCGGGGCGCGGGGGGGGGGGGTCGGGCGCGGTGTCCTGCCGGCGCCCCTGCAGCG
>NZ_JBJGYX010000049.1:0-38117 GCF_054050195.1 Geodermatophilus sp. SYSU D00710 | reverse complement strand
CGGTCGACGACCGGCACCGCGCCACCGGTGTCCCTGGCGGCTGGCTGTACGCCGTCGGCGACTGCACCGGCCTGGCGCCGCTCACCCACATGGGCAAGTACCAGGCCCGGATCGCCGCCGACGTGATCACCGGGCGGGACGTCCGCGACCGGGCCAGCCGGGACGCCGTGACCCGGGTGACCTTCACCGACCCGCAGGTGTGCGCGGTGGGGCTGACCGCGGCGGAGGCGCGCCGGCGGGGCGTCGCCGTCCGCGTCCTCGACGTCGGCACCGGCGACGTCCCCGGCTCCTACGTGCTCGGCGACGCGCAGGAGGGCACGACGCGGCTGGTCGTGGACGAGGCCTCCGGCGTGCTCGTGGGCGCCACGATCACCGGCAGCGGCGTCCAGGAACTGCTGCACTCGGCCGTGGTCGCGATCGCCGGGCGGGTGCCGCTGACCGAGCTGCGGCACGCCGTGCCGGCGTTCCCCACGGTCGCCGAGGTCTGGCTGCACGCCCTCGACGCCGCCGACGTCTGACCCTTCTGCGTGGAGGTCCCCGTGCCCGACGTCTCGTTCACCAACCTGCTGGTCGTCGCGGCCGTCGCGGCGCTGGTACCGCTGGCCCTCGGCTGGGCGCCCCGGCTGCGCGTCCCCTCGGTGGTCCTCGAGATCGTCGCCGGCGTGGTGCTCGGTCCCTCGGTGCTCGGGTGGGTCGAGGTGGACCTGCCCGTGCAGGTGCTGGCCCTGGTCGGGCTGGCCTTCCTGCTCATGCTCGCCGGGCTGGAGATCGACCTGCGCGGGCTGCGCGGGCGGCTGCTCGGGCTCGCCGGCCTCGGGTACGGCGTCAGCCTGGCCCTCGCCGTGCTCGTCGGCCTCGGGGCCCAGGCGGCCGGCTGGACGTCGGCGCCGCTGTTCCTCGCCGTCGCCCTCACCGCGACGTCGCTCGGGCTGGTCGTGCCGGTGCTCAAGGACGCCGGCCGGGTGGGCGACCCCGTCGGGCAGACGACCATCGCGGCGGCGTCGGTCTCCGACTTCGCCGCCATCGTGCTGCTCTCCCTGCTGTTCTCCACCTCCGGCGGTGGTGCCGGCACGACGGCGCTGTTCCTGGTCGGCTTCGGGCTGCTGGTGGCGGCCCTCGCCGTCGGTGCCGACCGCGTGCGGATGTCGATGCGGCTGGGCGACGTGCTCGTCCGGCTGCAGGACACCACGGCCGAGATCCGGGTCCGGCTGGTCGTGCTGCTGCTGGTCGCGTTCGTGGCGCTCGCCGAGCGGCTGGGCCTGGAGACCATCCTCGGCGCCTTCCTCGCCGGCGCGCTGGTGGGCCTGGTCGACCGCGACTCCGCCACCCACCCCCGGTTCCGCGCCAAGCTCGAGGCCATCGGCTACGGCTTCCTCGTCCCGGTGTTCTTCGTGAGCAGCGGGGTGCAGCTGGACCTGCGCGGCCTGCTCGCGGAGCCGTCGGCGCTGCTGCAGGTGCCGGTGCTGCTGGCCGCGCTGCTCGTCGTCCGCGGGCTGCCGGCCGTGCTCTACCGCCGTTCCCTGGGACGGGCCGGGGCCGTCGCGGCCGGCCTGCTGCAGGCCACCTCGCTGCCGCTGCTGGTCACCGCCGCGCAGATCGGCACCGCCACCGGCCGGCTGCCCGCGACCACGGCCGCGGCGCTGGTGTTCGCCGGGCTGCTGTCGGTGCTGGTGTTCCCCGCGGCGGCGCTGGGCATCCTGGGCCGCCCGCCCGCCCCCGCCGTCCCCGGGCCGCGTCCGGCCCCGGCCGCCCGGACCGGCGGCGCGTGACCGTCCGGAGGTGCTCGTGACCCCACCCGGACGCCTGGTCGCGGTGTCCGTGGGCCGCCCCCGCACGGTGGCCTGGCGGGGCCGGCAGGTCGAGACCGCGATCTGGAAGACCCCCGTGGCCGGCCGCCGGTGGGTGCGCCGGCTCAACGTCGACGGGGACGCCCAGGCCGACCCCGTGGGCCACGGCGGCGAGCACCGCGCCGTCTTCGTCTACCAGCGCGAGTCCTACGCGTACTGGGAGCGCCACCTCGGCCGGCGGCTGCCCGACCCGGGGACGTTCGGTGAGAACCTCACCGTCGAGGGGCTGGCCGACGACGAGGTCTGCGTCGGCGACCGGCTGGCGATCGGCGGCGCGGTCCTCGAGGTCACCCAGCCGCGGGTCACCTGCCACAAGGTCGGGATCCGCCTGGACGAGCCGCGGATGCCGGCGCTGCTGACCGCGCACGGCCGCCCCGGCTTCTACCTGCGGGTGCTGCGGGAGGGCGAGGTCGGCGCGGGCGACCCGGTCCACGTCGTGCGCCGCGACCCCGCCGGCCTGACCGTGCGCCGCGTCTCGCAGCTGCTGTACACGCCGGCGCGGGACGAGGCCACGCTGCGCGCGGCCCTGGGGGTCCCCGCACTGTCGGAGGGTTGGAAGGAGTCCTTCCGGCAGCTGCTGGCGGCGGGCGACCGGCCGGGCAACCCGGGCCTGGCGCCGCAGGCCGCCACCGATCCCGCGTACCCGGGGTTCCGCCCGTTCACCGTGACGCGGGTGGTCCGCGAGTCGGCGCACGTCCTCTCCGTCCACCTCGCTCCCGGGGACGGCGGCGCGGCGCCCTCCTGGCTGCCCGGTCAGTACGTGTCCCTGCGCCTGGCCGACGCCGGCGGGCCGGTGGTCCGCAGCTACTCGCTCTCCGTGCCGGCCGGGCCGCAGCTGCGGGTCTCGGTCAAGCGCGAGGGCCGGGGGAGCGGTCTGGTGCGCGCGCTGACCGCCGGCGCTCGGGTGGAGGTCGCGGCTCCGCGGGGCGACCTCGGCTTCGACCCGCACGCCCCCGAGCCGGCGGTGCTCGTCAGCGCCGGCATCGGGGTCACGCCGGTGCTCGGCTGCCTGCTCGCCCAGGCCGCGACCCGCCCGGAGCGACGGCTGGTCTGGGTGCACGTCGCCCGCTCACCGGCGGAGCACTCCTTCGCCGCGGAGGCCGACGCGGCGCTGGCGCTGATGCCCGCGGCCGTGCGGCACGTGCGGTACACCGCGCCGGGCGCCGTGGGGCAGGCGGACGCGGCCGGCCGGCTGACTCTCGAGGCCCTCGCCGCCCTGGGCGTGGACTCCTCCCATGCCGCTTACGTGTGCGGGCCGGACGGGTTCGCCGCGGACGTGCGGCGGATGCTCGACGCCCTGGGGGTGCCGGCGTCCGCGGTGCACGTGGAGTCGTTCGGGACGGTCACGGCGGCGGGCGGGACGCCGGCCCACGCACCGCAGCCCCCCGCATCGGACGGGCCGGCGGTGACCTTCGCCCGGGCCGGGGTCACCACGGCGTTCGACCCCTCGCGGTGGGCCAGCCTGCTCGAGCTGGCCGAGGCGTGCGACGTGCCGGTGCGCTGGTCGTGCCGCACCGGCGTCTGCCACAGCTGCGAGACCCCGCTGGTGGACGGCGCGGTGACCTACGACCCCGATCCGCTCGAGGCACCGGGTGGCGAGCTGGTCCTGGTCTGCTGCGCCCGGCCCACGACGGCGGTCACCCTCGACCTGTGAGGGCGCGGCCCCGCGCCGGGACTTCCGGAGGTGCCTTTGTAGCGCCAATGGCTGCTCACTGAGCTCTGAGCTGCCTGACCGACCCCGCGCACGCCCGCGGTCCGGCCACGGCGGGCGGTAGCGGACCGCGAGATCGGCGGTCTCGTGGTCATCAGCGCCTGATCACCACGAGACCGCCGATCTCGTGCCGGGCTCGGTCCCGCCCAGGTCAGCGGACCGTGCTGACGGCCGGACCGGCCGCCCGCGGGGCGGGGAGGCCGGCGGGGGCGGCGGCCTGGACCCCGAGCCGGTCGGCGATCACGTCGGCCACCCGGAGCGCGTTGGCGATGATCGTCAGCGTCGGGTTCACCGCGGTGCTGGACACGAAGAAGCTCGAGTCGGCGACGTAGAGGTTGTCCACCTCGTGCATCCGGCAGTCCAGGTCCAGCGGCGCCGTGGCCGGATCGGGGCCGAAGCGGATGGTGCCGTTCTGGTGGGCCACGCCGCCGATGCCGAGCTGGCCGCCGGCGTACTGCCGGTTCTCGTACACGTCCTGCTCGCAGCGGATGGAGTCCAGCAGGCCCATCAGGCGCATCCGCAGCCGGGCTACCTCGGCGGCGTTGGTGCGGCGGTAGAACAGCCGGATCCCGCCGTCGGCGTCCACGGTCACCCGGTTCTCGTCGAGCGGGAGGTCCTCGGTGGTGAGCCAGAAGTCGATCGAGTGGCGCGCGAGGTCGGCCGGGTCCCGGGCGTCGGGGACGTCGAAGCCGATGAGGACGGCGTCGCTCTTGCCGTTCATCTGGATGGAGCCGACCGGGTACTCCCAGTCCGGGTCGAGGGGGTCGGACCAGTAGAAGTCGTTGACCCCGAGCGTCTTCTGGAACCGGGTCGGGTTGGGGGTCTTGGAGAACGCGACCAGCCCCGAGTTGTTGTGCAGCATCAGGTGCCGGCCCACGTGCCCGGAGCCGTTGCCCAGACCGGCCGGGTGCCGGTCGCTCGCCGAGGCCAGCAGCAGGGCGGCCGAGTTGATCGCGCCGGCGGCCAGCACGACGACGTCGGCGGTGTACTCCTCTCGCTGCCCGTCCCGGTCGACGACCACCCGCGAGACGCTGCGCCCGGAGGGGTCGGTGTCCAGCCGGACCACCCGCGCGCGGGTCCGCAGCTCCACGTTCGGGTACCGCAGCGCGGGCTCCACGGACATGACCTGCGCGTCGGCCTTGCCCTTCACCAGGCAGGGGAAGCCGTCGCAGGTCGCGCAGCGGATGCAGGCCGACAGCTCGGGGCGGGCCTCGTCGAGCAGGATCCCGTTGGGCAGCGAGAACGGGTGCAGGCCCGCGCCCGTCAGGTCGGCGCGCAGCTGCGCGATCCGGGGCTCGTCGCTGATCGCCGGCCACGGGTAGGGGCCGGTGGCCGGCGGCTCGTCCGGGTCCTCGCCCCGCGTGCCGTGCACCTGGTACAGCGCCTCGGCGCGGTCGTAGTAGGGCGCGAGGTCGGCGTAGGAGATCGGCCAGGCGGGGGAGACGCCGTCGACGTGCTGGACCGCGCGGAAGTCCCGCTCCCGGAAGCGGTAGAGGACGGCGCCGTAGAACTTGGTGTTGCCGCCGACGTAGTAGTGCTGCTTGGGGGTGAACCGCCGCCCGTCGGCGCCGTCGGTCCACTGGCCGCTGTTGGCGTAGCGCTTGTCGGCCCACAGCGCCTGCGGGTCCCAGTTCTGCGGCTCGCGGCGCAGCCAGTCGCCCCGCTCCAGCAGCAGCACCCGCTTCCCGGTGGGGGCCAGGGCCCAGGCGACGGCACCACCGCCGGCGCCCGACCCGATGACGACGACGTCGGCGTGCTCGCTCATGGCGGACCTCTCCTCAGGTGATCGCGAGCGGGGTGACCCAGGCGCCGGTGGCGCCGCGCAGCTTGGCGTGGCTGACGACGAGCAGGAACTCGCGCAGCCCCGCGGCGGCGGCCTCGGCCAGCCGCAGGTTCTCCAGCACGACGACGCCGTGCCGGACGTTGAGCGTCTGGGGGACCACGAACGGCTCGGCCGGGTCCTCGGCCGGCACCGGCCCGTAGCTCCAGGTGTCGCAGCCGGTCAGGGCCACCCGGGAGGCGGCGAGCCACTCGGCCAGCTCCGTGCCGGGGCCGGGCTCACCGGCCGCGTAGCGGTCGTCGTCCACGCCCCACCAGCCGCCCCAGCCGGTGTGGAACAGCACCCCGTCCCCGGGGCGCAGCGTCCGGCCCTCCAGCGCGGCCTCGGCGTCGGCGACCGTGACGACGTCGCCGGGCCCGAGCCGGTCGACCCCGCGCACCGCGGCGACGTCGAGCAGCAGCCCGCGGGTGACGACCTGCGGGAGCGTGTCGACGCCGAGCCGGTTGGTGCCCCAGTCCTCGGCGATGTCGGCCAGCCGGTGGCCGTTGTACGTGCGGTCACCGGCCTGCAGGTGGTTGAGCGCGTCGAGGTGGGTGCCCATCTGCTGGGTCGCGGTGACCTGCTCGACGATCCAGTTGACCGCGTTGCGGCCCCAGCCCTCGGGGCCGCCGTCCGGGCGCCGGCGGTTGACGTGGTGGTAGTTGGTCGTCAGGTAGGACCGGAAGGTGCGCCCGGGGAAGGCGGGGACGTCGGCGTGCAGCACGTGGGCGAGGTCGTGCACCTGCCCGGTCCGCACCAGGGAGACCGCGGCCAGCACCGTCTCCGGGGTGATCTCGTTGAGCGCCCCCGCGGCGTCGTCGGGTCCCCAGCGGGACGGGAACCACCCGGCCGTCCGCTCGTCGACCGACGGCCGGTCGTGCAGGGCCGTCACTCCGACGACCAGGTGGTCTCGAACGACGGGTAGAGGGTGAGCCCGCCGTCGACGAACAGGGTCTGGCCGGTGACGTAGGCGGCCTCGTCCGAGCACAGGAACGCGGTGGCCGCGGCCATCTCCTCGGCGCCGCCGGCGCGGCGCATCGGGATGTGGCTCTCCACCATCTCCCGCTTGACCGGGTCGTCGATCCAGGACCGGTTGATCGGGGTGACCGTCGCCCCGGGTCCGATGCCGTTGACCCGGATGCCCCGGCCGGCGTACTCGAGGGCGAGGGTCCGGGTGAGGTTCTGCATGCCGCCCTTGGAGACGGAGTAGCCGACGAACCGGGGCTTCGGGATGACCTGGTGGACGCTGGAGACGTTCACGATGCTGCCGCCGGTGCCGGTCGACAGCCAGGAGCGGATCGCCTGCTGCGCGCACAGGAACGCGCCGCGCAGGTTGACCGCGAGGACCTTGTCGAAGGCGGCGACCGGGAGCTCGTCGGTGTCGGCGGCGACCTGGATGCCGGCGTTGTTGACCAGGTAGTCGATCCGGCCGTACTCGTCGTGGACCCGCTCGAACATCGCGGCGACCTGGTCCTCCTGCGACACGTCGGCCGCGACCAGGATCGGGTGTGTCCCGGCGGCGGACATCTGCTTCATGCAGATCTCGACGCCGTGCTCGATGGCCTCCCTGGTCTCCTCGGCGCCGTCGGGCGGGCCGACGTAGTTGATCGCGACGTCGACGCCCTCCTCGCCGAGCCGGATGGCGATCGCCTGCCCGATGCCGGAGCTGCCGCCGGTGACCAGTGCCTTCTTGCCCTGCAGACCCTTCACGTCCCGCTCCCTGAGAGAAGTGACCGTCCGTGGTGGAAGAAGCGGACGGCGTCGTGCGTGGTGGTGATCCGGTCCGCACCGGCGGCGGCGCCGAACGGTGCGTTCCAGTACGCGTCCCGGACCGGCGGTCCCCCGTGCGGGCCGACGTAGAGGTAGGGCTCCGGGATGGCGTCGTCCCCGGGGGAGGAGCCGTAGTTGACCGCGCCGAGCGTGATGCCGACGTCGAGGTGCTCGGGCCAGAGGACCGGCTCCGCCGGCTGCTCCAGCTGCGCGGCGAACCGGCGCAGCGACGCCTGCCCGAGGGTGAGCCAGTCGGCGAGCCAGCGGGCGGCGGCCGGGTCGACCGGCAGCGGCGCGTCCGGGTCCGGGTCGGTGGCCGGCCGGTAGCTGCCGCGCAGCCCGAGCTCCACCCCGGCGAAGCGGGCGGCGTCGCCCAGCGTGGTCAGCGGCCGGGAGCGGACCGAGCCGTCGCGGACCACCAGCAGCTCGTCGCCCACGACGGCGAGCTGCCGGTTCCCGATGCCGACGGTGGTGGTGAAGCCCCCCGGACGGGGCCGGAGCCGGATCGTCCCGGCGGCGGCGAACTGACCCGCGGCGAGCACGTGCTCGGCCAGCCGGTGCCAGCTCGTCCGCGTGGTCCCCAGGACCTGCGGCGCGGTCGTCGTCATGCCCCCGTGGTCCCGTCCGCGCCCGCCGCGTTACGCCGGGACCGCACCCGGCCGCGTTCCCGTGGCGGAGAGCCCTGTCGCGCCCGGCGGGCCGCTGCCAGGCTGTGCCCGACCCGACGACAGCCGCCCGGAGCGGCTCGTACCGGGAGGAGCGGACGGGTCATGGTGCTCTCGTCGGTGCAGGCGACGCCGGTCCGCGCGCGCGGCGGGCCGGTGCTGCTCCCCGTGCCGCGGGAGGGCGCCTCCGTCGAGCCGGTCATCACCACCAAGCTCTTCGTCCCCGCGCTCGGCAGGCGGCCGGTCGAGCGGCCGCGGCTGGTCGGGCGGCTCGCGCGGGCCCGGGACGTCCGGCTGACCCTCGTGGTCGCCCCGGCCGGGTGGGGCAAGAGCACGCTGGTCGCCCAGTGGCTGCGCGCGGCCGGCGTCCCGGCCGGCTGGCTGTCCCTGGATCCCGCGGACGGCGACGTCACCCGGTTCTGGCGGTACCTCCTCCTCGCCGTGCAGCAGGCCGACGCCCACGTCGGCACCACGGCGCTGCGGCGGCTGGACGCGGCCGGCGCCGACGTCGAGCGCGACGTGCTGCCCGTGCTCGTCAACGAGCTGGCCGACGCCGGCCGGGACCTGGTGCTCGTCCTGGACGACTACCACCTGGTCGACTCCGCGCCGGTGCACCGCTCGGTCGCCGCCCTGCTCGACCACGCCCCGGCGACGTTCCACCTGGTCGTCGTCTCCCGGACCGACCCGCCCGTGCCGCTGAGCCGCCTCCGGGTCGCCGGTGACCTGGCCGAGGTCCGGGACGAGCACCTGCGGTTCACCGCCGAGGAGGCGGCGGACCTGCTCGACCGCGCCGCGGTGCCCGGCCTCTCCGCCGGGGAAGTGCAGCGGCTGGTCGCCCGCACGGAGGGGTGGGCGGCCGGCCTCCAGCTGGCGGCCCTGCGCCTCACCGACCGGGCCGACCGGCAGGCCCGGGCGGACTTCGTCGACAGGTTCACCGGCGCCGACCGGCACGTCGTCGACTACCTCGGCGAGGAGGTGCTGGGCTCGCTGCCGCCGCGGCTGCGGGAGTTCCTCCTGCGCACGTCGGTGCTGCCCCGGCTGTGCGCGCCGCTGGCCGACGCCGTGACCGGTGGCGACGACGCCGTCGCGATGCTCGACGAGATCGCACGGGCGAACCTCTTCCTCGGCGCCCTCGACGACGAGGGACGGTGGTTCCGCTACCACCAGCTGTTCCGCGACCTGCTGCAGTACGAGCTGCGGCGCACCCGCCTCGACGACCCCGCCCTGCTGCACCGCCGGGCCGCCGGGTGGTTCCGGGACCACGGGGAGCCCGAGGAGGCGATCGGGCACGCCCTCGCCTCCGGGGACGCCGTCCTGGCCGGTGCGCTGGTCGGCGAGGGGTGGCGGGCCCAGTTCAACCTGGGCCACCTGCAGACCGTCCAGGGCTGGCTGGACGCCCTGCCGCCCGGGCAGGTCGCCGCCGACGCCGGGCTCACGGGCGCCCGGGTGTGGCTGCACCTGGACCGCGGGCAGCTCGACGAGGCCGGCGCGGCGCTGGCGGCGGCCTCCGTGCCCGCCGACGACCTCCACCTCGAGGTGCTGCGGGCGCTGCACGCCTTCAAGGCGGGGGACGTGCCGCGGGCCGAGGAGCGGCTCGCCGCCCTGCGGGGGCGGCCCGCCGATCCCTTCCTCGACACCGTGCAGGACCTCGTCGGCGGCGTCTGCGCGCTGTGGCTGGGCCACCTGCGGCGGGCGGGGGAGCGGCTGCACCGGGCGGCGGCCCGCGCGGAGGACACCGGCAACCGGCTCGCGCAGGTCTACGCCCTCGGGTCGCAGGCGCTGGTCGCGGTGCTGACCGGGGACCCGGGGTCGGCGGAGCAGTCGATCGCCCGGGCCGACGACGTCGTCGCGGACGCCGCCGTCGGCGCCCACTTCGTGGCGATGTCACCCGCGCTGGCCGCGGCGCGGCTGGCCCTCCTCCGTGGCCGGTGGGAGGACGCCGCGGACTCCGCCGAGGCGGCCGCCGGGCTCGCCGCCCGCGGTGCGGGGCGCGTCGAGCAGGCCGCCGCCCTGGTCACGGCGGCGGAGGCGGCCCGGCACGCCGGGCGCGACGGGGAGCGGTGGCTGGCCGCGGCCGCGGCGGTGCTCCGCGACTGCGCCGACCCGGGGCCGACCGTCCGGGACTGGCTCGGTCGCGAGCAGCGCGCCCGCCGGGTCCGGGACTCCGCCGCGGTCCCGGTGGAGCCGCTCACCGAGCGGGAGCTGGCCGTCCTCTCGCTGCTCCCCACCACGATGTCGCAGCGGGAGATGGCCGGCTCGCTGTTCGTCAGCCCCAACACGATGAAGACGCACCTGCGGGCGATCTACCGCAAGCTGGGCGCCGAGTCGCGCGACGACGCGGTGCTGCGGGCCCGCTCGGTGGGCCTGCTCTGATCCCGGGGGCCGGCCGCGTGCGGTCGCCCCGGGGCCTCACCCCGCCAGCCACCCGCCGTCGGCG
Source organism: Geodermatophilus sp. SYSU D00710 (assembly GCF_054050195.1). NCBI lineage: Bacteria > Bacillati > Actinomycetota > Actinomycetes > Geodermatophilales > Geodermatophilaceae > Geodermatophilus > Geodermatophilus sp. SYSU D00710. The sequence goes on along the minus strand of NZ_JBJGYX010000049.1, from coordinate 27,868 downwards.
ACCAGGACGGTCCCGGTGACGTAGCTGGCCTGCGGCGAGCACAGCCACACCGCGGCCGCGGCGATCTCGCCGGGTTCGGCGATCCGGGACAGCGGCACCCGCTGCAGCAGCTCGGCGCTGACCTCGGACGTCATCCCGGTCCTGGTGACCCCCGGCGCGACGGCGTTGACGCGGATGCCGGTCCCGGCGAGCTCGACCGCGGCCGCCCGGGTCAGGCCGTTGACCCCGTGCTTGGCGGCGACGTAGGCGCCGTTGTCCGCCATCGCGGCGTCCCCGAGCATCGACGAGGTGTTGACGACGGCGCCGCGGCCCCGGCGGCGCATGTGCGCGATCTCGGCGCGCATGCAGTGCCAGACGCCGACCAGGTCGACCTGCAGGACCCGCAGGAACTCCTCCGGCGGGTACTCGTCCAGCGGCACGAAGGGACCGGCCACCCCCGCGTTGTTGTGCGCGGCGTCCAGCCGGCCGAAGCGCTCCACGGTGCGGTCCACCGCGCGGGTCACGGCGGCCAGGTCGGTCACGTCGGCGACGACCACCTCGGCCTCGGCACCCGCCGAGCGGACCAGGTCGGCGGTGCCGGCGAGGCCGTCGGCGTCGACGTCGAGGAGCGCCACCGCGGCACCCGCCTGCGCGAAGGCGACCGCGCTGGCCCGGCCGATGCCCGAGGCCGCCCCGGTGACCAGCGCGACGGTGCCGGCGAGGTCGTCCACGGTGTCCTCCCGGGCTCGTCGGCGGAGGCTCCGCCCGCGGCCCCCAGCATGGACCGGCGCTCAGCCGCGGTAGTAGTCCTCGAGCGCGGACCGCAGCGCCGCCCGGCCGCGGTGCAGCAGGACCCGCTGGTTGGCGGCCGACAGCTCCAGCGCCGCGCACGTCTCCTCGGCGGACAGGCCGTGCACGTCGCGCATCTCGACCACGAGGCGCTGCCGGTCGGGCAGTCCCGCCAAGGCGCGCCGCAGGTGCTCGCCGACCTCCCGGTTGAGCGCCCCGTCCTCCGGCTGCTCCCAGGCCCGGGGGGCGCCGGTCGAGGTCCAGTGCCCGGGGTAGGCGCCGTCGGGCCCCTGGAAGCGGGCCGGGTCGACCGTCGGTCCCGGCGCCGGGGAGCCGGTCAGGTCGGCCGACGCCACGACGCGCGCGTCCCTCGCCCACCGGCTCTTGGCCCGGTTGATGAGGATGGAGAACGCCCAGCTGCGGACCGTGGACCGTCCCTCGAAGCGCGCGATCCCGCCGATGACCGCCAGCCACGTCTCCTGGACCACGTCCTCCGCGGCGTGCCGGTCGCGGACGTAGCGGCGGGCGACCGACAGCATCACGGGGGACCAGTCGTCGACGACGGCGGCGAACGCGGCGGCGTCGCCGGCGCGCAGCCGGGCGAGCAGCTCCGCGTCGGCGGTGTCCCTGCGGCCGGTGTCCCTGTCGGCGGTGTCGCTGTCGGCGAGCGCCTGGCGGCTGAGCTGAGGCATCGTCCCTCCCCGGGCTGTCCGGGAGCCAGCCTGGCGCGCCCGCGGGTGGGGGGCCTCCCCCTCCGTCCGATCTCACCCGGGTGAGATTGGACGGCCGCGCCGGGCGCCGTCCGCGGTGGCCGCCGCGATCGCCTGCTGGATGGCGTCGAGCCGCCGGTGGACCGCGTCGATGTCCCCCCGCGTCGCGGACATCCGCGCCGGTTCGAGCCAGACGACGATGCTGCCGCCGGGACCGAGGCCCGCCTCGGCGACGTCGCCGGCGCCGTCGGCACCCTGGGCGCGCAGGGCGGCCTCGACGTCCGCGCGCCGCAGCCCCTCCCGCCGCAGCGACCGGTCCAGGAACCGGCCGTGCCGGATCAGCGGGACGTCGGAGCCCTCGAACAGCCGGACGGCCCGCTCGGAGCGGGACACCACCCGGACGACGACGGCGTTCGTGGCGACGAGCACCGCGGCGGCCAGCAGCCCCCCGGCGACGCTGTCGTCGGGCCCGATGAGCGCGTTCTGGACGACGGTGGACAGCAGCAGCACGACGACGAGGTCGAACGAGTTCAGGTGAGCCAGGTTGCGCTTCCCGGCGACCCGCAGCAGCAGGGCGAGCGCCGCGTAGACCGCGACGGTGCGGAGGACCTTCTCGCCCGCGGGGACGTCGAGGGTCCAGACGTCCGACACGGTCCGGGGCCGTCCGCGTCAGGCCGAGGCGCGGGCCCGGCTCCAGGCCGCGCGCGCCTCGGCGGTGGTGGGGTCGAAGTCGGCCTTGGTCCGCCGGAACAGGTCCTGCAGGTCCCGCCAGAGCTGGTCGGCGGACGGGCGCCCCCAGAACCAGTAGCCGCAGTAGACGCGGTCGACCACCAGGCCCGGCGCCAGCACCAGCGTGTGGGGCACGGTGGCCGGGTGGTGCGGGTCGGTGTACTCGTCGATGCCCAGCGCCCGCTGGACCGCGAGGTCGCCGTCGGAGAGGAAGGTCCACCAGGCGCCGGTGGAGCTCTTGAGCTTGTAGGTGTCGTGCAGGTCGTTCGGCACGATCGTGACCAGCGAGGTGAAGGCGATCGGGAGGACCTCCTGGAGCCTGAGCAGCTCCCGGTGGTGGGCCCGCTCCCGGGGGCAGTGCTCGCCCCGGCCGAGCTGCAGCACCATGGCGTCGGAGCCCTGCAGCTGCGACAGCCGCCACGGGGTCCCGTTCTCGTCGGGCAGCTCGAAGTCCGGCAGCACGGCGCCGACGTCCAGTCCGGTGCTCATCGGTCCTCCTCGTCGCGGGGACCGACGCCGCCGATCCCGGTCGGGATGCGGTAGACGCTCGTGCGCGCCGTGACGTACAGGGTGCGGCGGTCCGCGTCGCCCCAGGCGAGGCCGACCGGGCGCTCCGGCAGGTGCAGCGTGCCCAGGTGCCCGCCGTCGGGGGACAGCACCCGGATCCCGGAGCGCCCGCAGACGTACAGGTCGCCGTCCCGGTCGACGGTGATCCCGTCCACCGCGTCCTCGCCGCCGGCCGGGTGGACGAACACCCGGCCGCCGGACAGCGTGCCGTCGGCTGCCACGTCGTAGCGCACGACCGCCGGGCGGCCGGGGTCCCGGTCGGCGACGTAGAGGTGCCGCTCGTCGGGGGACAGGGCGATCCCACCGGGATCGGCGAGTCCGCCCTCGACGAGACGCACGACGCCGTCGCGCACGCAGAAGACGCCGCTGAACGGGAGCTCCCGCTCCGGGTCGTCGGCGCCGCCGGGCAGGCCGGACGGCGGATCGGTGAAGAACAGCGTGCCGTCCGAGCGGTACACCAGGTCCTCCGGGCTGTTCAGCTGCCGGCCCTCGTGGCGGTCGGCCAGGACGGTGGTGTCGCCGTGCGGCTCCACCCGCAGCACCCGGCGGTTGCCGTGCTGGCAGATGGTCAGCCGCCCGTGCGGGTCGACGGCCAGCCCGGCCGAGCCGGGCGCGGTGAACCGGCCGATGTCGGTGCCGGCGTAGCCGCTGTGCGACCGGAACACCGTGACCCCGCCCCAGGGCGTCCACCGGTAGACGTGGTTGGTGGCGGGTGAGCTGAACAGCAGGGCGCCGTCGGCCGTCCACACCGGGCCGGCGGTGGACTCGAGGCCGCCGGCGACCCGCTCCGCCCCGGTGCCCGGCTCCAGGACGGCGTCCAGGCCGGCGTCCGCCCGGGTGGTCCGCAGCGGCACCGGCTCGGTCCGCCGCGCCCGGTCGGCCGGGTAGAGGTCCAGCGTGGCGCTGCGCAGCCAGATGTAGTTGCGGGGGGAGGCGGAGACGGGGCCGTTGGCGCCGAACACCGCGATCCGGAAGGTCTGGCCGGGCCGGGCGTCGTCGGTGAGCACCACGCGGTTCGGGGCGTTGAAGCCGGCCACCACCTGGCCGCCGGTGTCGCCGAGCGCCACGGGGAGCCGGCCGTCGACCCAGACCTCGGCGTAGTCGTCGACCACGACCTCGAAGACCACGGTGGTCCCGGTCGGGTCCAGGTCCCCGACGCGCTCGGGGAGGGTCACGCTCACCCGGTACCAGTTGAAGCAGACCCGCCCGCCGGCCAGGCGCAGCTGCGTGTCGCCGGGCGAGAGCACGCGCCAGGCGGAGTCGTCGAAGTCGGCCGCCCCCGCGTGCGGCAGCACGTCGAAGGTCCGGTTCGGGACGTCGCCCGGGCCGAGCGGGTCGGCCGGCGAGCCGACCTCGACGAAGTCGATCTCCTCGACCCGGGCGTCGCTGTACCGCCAGGTGGCCCCGACCAGCGCGGCGCCCTCGTCGGTCTGCAGGTCGACGACCGCGGCCGGGGCGCCGGGCAGCAGCTGCGGCGGCCGCGGCAGGTCGGCGGCCGGGCGCCGGCCGGTCGGCGCGGCCGTGGAGACGGCCGTGGAGGTGGCCGTGGCCACGGCTACGCCACCACCTTCGTCACGAGGTACAGGAAGGGGTCGGAGACGTCGACGAACTGGTGCGGCACGCCGGCCGGGACGACCAGCACGTCGCCCTCGCCGAGGTCGTGGGCGGTCCCGCCGTCGAGCGCCTCGGCGCGCAGCTCACCCGGCCCGACCTCGTGCGCGGAGCGCATCGTGCCCCCGGTGACGACCGTGGCCCGGCCCTGCACGACCCGCATGACGTCGACCACGGCGGCGTGGTACTCCACCGCGCCCGGGGCGGTGCGCCGGCCGGCGTCGACCTGGTAGCGGGCGGTGTCGACCAGCAGTCCGCCCGAGCGGAACCGCTCCTCGACCTCGGGCGCGGGGACGAGGACGGCGTCCTGCACGCCGGTGCCGGAGGCGGCCCGCCGGCCGGCGTCCCGGCCGATCTCGGCCAGCTCCTGGTCCTCGTCGGCCGAGGACGCGCCGCTCACGCCCACGGCACCGACGACGTGGCCGTCGACCTCGATCGGCATGCCGCCCTGCAGCGGCACCGCGCCGGCCAGGTGCAGCGCCGACGGGCGCCCGCCGGAGGCCTGCTGCTCGAAGTCCCGGCTCGGCCGCCGGTAGAGCGCGGCGGTGCGGGCCTTGTCGGTGGCGACGCCGACGCTGGCGACCTGCGCCGCGTCCGGGCGCCACAGGTACACCAGGTCGCCACCCGCGTCGACGGCCGCGGCGACCGGCGCCACGCCGCGGGAGGTGGCCGCGTCGGCGACGGCCCGGATCGCGACCTGCGCGGCCGTGGCGCCCAGCGCCGGCACCTCGCGGGTGCTGAACGGCGCGGCCGCGCCGGCCAGGGAGACCGCCTCGTCCTCGTCCGGGGTCTCGCCGCTGGTGCCGATCGCGCCGACGACCTGGCCGTCGACCGTCAGCGGCACGCCTCCGGTCAGCGCCCGCGCGCCGTGCAGCGCCAGCGCGCCCAGCCGCCCGCCGGTCACCTGCTGTTCGATCTCCCGGCTCGGCCGCACGAAGACCGCCGCGGTCCGGGCCTTGTCGAGGGCCACCTGGTCGCTGGCGGCCTGGCTGTCCTCCGTCCGGCGCAGGGCGAGCACCCGCCCCGCGGCGTCGACGATCGCGATGACGACCCGGTGGCCGTGCGCGGTCGCGTGCTTCTCGGCGGCGGCGAGGACCGCGTCCACGCCGACGCCGTCGAGGACCCTGCGCGTGCGGACCGCGGTCATGGCGGTCACGCTCCTCTCGTGTTCAGGACGGCGACCCACACGGCCGTGTCCGCGGTGATGAACAGCCGGCCGCGGTCGCGACCGCCGAAGGTGAGGTTGACCGCGCCGGGCACGGCGAGCCGCCCGAGCATCGCTCCGTCGGGGGTCAGCACCCGGACGCCGTCGGGGCAGCAGACGTAGAGCCGGCCGGCCACGTCCACGGCGAGCCCGTCGGGGGTGCCCGTGGGCGTGGTGTCCACGACCCGCCGCGCGCCGAGCGCGTCCCCGCCGACGACGTCGTAGGCGTAGACGTGGTGCGGCCGGTCCCGGTGGTGGCTGCCCGGCTCCTGCTCGGCGCCGCTGTCGGCGACGTAGAGCACCGTCCCGTCGGGGGAGAAGACCAGCCCGTTGGGCTTGTCGAGGTCGTCGGCGACCACCCGCAGCCGGCCGGTGGCGGGGTCGAACCGGTACACCGCGTCCGGCAGCTCGGGCGCGGGACGGAAGCCCTGCAGGTGCCCGTACGACGGGTCGGTGAACCAGATGGTCCCGTCCCGGTGCACGACGACGTCGTTGGGGGAGTTCAGCGGACGCCCGTCGTGGGCGTGCACGACCGTCGTCGTCGCCCCGGTGGCGGGGTCGAGGTGCGCCAGCCGGGCGGGGGAGTCGGGGCCGCCCTGGTCGCACACCAGCAGACCGGACCTCCACGCGGTCATCCCGTTGGGCGCGACGACGGTCCCGGGCACGGTCGTCACGCGATCGGCGCCGGCGCCGGCCCGGTCACCGTCCAGCGCGATCCGCCGGACCAGCGCCCCGGGCGGCCGGCCCCGGGGGGTCGTGGTGACGTAGAGGGCGTCGTCGCGGGGCAGGTACGTCGGGCCCTCGTGCGCGTCGCACCGGACCAGGACCGCCAGCGACGGGGACGTGCCCGTGACGGCGGCGAACCCCGCGTCGTCCGCGACGACGGCGTCCGCCGACAGACCGGTTGCCATCGCCCCTCCTCCCGTCCCCCCGACCGCGGGGAGCTCGTGCACCGGCTGTCCCGGCTCAGCCGCGGGCGTTTCACCACCTCCTCGTCCCGCCGTGCCCGGCCGGGCGTGTAACCGATCCCCGGGGTGCGCCGACGTCAGGGGTGCAGGGGCTGCCGTCCGGGCGGTTCCCCCGAGAGGTCAGGGGTGGTCGGTCATGGCTCCCAGGACGACAGACGGGTCCGGGCTGGTCGAGCTGGCCCGCCGCGAGCACGGCGCCGTCGAGGTGACACTGCTCTGGGACCGGGGGACCGGCGCCGCGGTGGTCGTCGTGTGGAACTGGGACACCGGCACCTGCCTCCGGCTGGAGGTCGAACCCGGGCGGGCCGGCTACGCGTTCGCCCACCCCTACGCGGTCGCCGCCGAGCAGGAGGTGTCCTCGGGTGACGTCCTCCAGGCGGCCTGACCGCAGCGCCGGCGCGGTCCGGCGCCGGAGGTGGCTGTGGCCGGCCGCGGCCCTCGCCGTCCTGCTCGCGGTGGTGCTGGTCTGGTTCCAGCCGCAGAAGCTCCTCTACGGCCAGCGGGTCGACGAGGCCCTGCCGACCGTGGCGGCCGGACCACCGGGGAGCGCCGCCCCCGGCGCATCGTCCGGCGCGGCGACGGCGCCGCAGCCGCCGGTGGAGCTCGCCTCGGGCGGCTTCGTCTCCCGGGAGCACGCCACGAGCGGCACCGCCCGGGTCCTGCGCCTCGCCGACGGGCGGGTGGTCGTGCGGTTCGAGGACTTCGCGACCTCCAACGGACCGGTGCTGGTCGTCTGGCTGTCCCCGAACCCGGCGCGGGGGGAGGAGGACGCGTTCGGCGACGGGCACGTCGCGCTCGGGCCGCTCAAGGGCACCGCCGGCGACCAGAACTACCTCGTCCCCCCCGGCGTCGACACCTCCGCGTACGCGAGCGTGGTCGTCTGGTGCGACCGCTTCGACGTCGTCTTCGGCGCGGCCGACCTCGCGCCGCCCGGCTGAGCACCCGACCCACGAGAGGCACGTCATGGCTGATCCGATCCACCCGCTGCGCGACCACCCGCGGATGGCGGCCGAGACCGGCCGGGTCGAGCCCGTCCCGCGGCGGATCCGGGCCACGCTGGCCGGGCGGACGGTCCTCGACACCACGCGCGCCCGCTACCTGTGGGAGATCCCCGCCTATCCCCAGTACCTGGTGCCGGTGGCGGACGTCGATCCCGCCTGCCTGGTCGACGAGGGGTCCGAGCAGCACTCCGCGCACGGCACCGCCCGCCGCCACGGGCTCCGCGCCGGCGGGGAGGACCGGCCCGGCAGCGTCCGGGTCTTCGGAACCGACGCCGCCGAGGGGGTCGCCGGGACCGCCCGCTTCGACTGGACGGCGCTCGACGCCTGGTACGAGGAGGACGAGCAGGTCTTCGTCCACCCCCGCAGCCCCTACGTCCGGGTCGACGCGCTGCGGTCCCACCGCCACGTCCGCGTGCGGCTCGACGGGCAGGTCCTCGCCGACAGCCGGAGCCCGGTGCTGCTCTTCGAGACCGGACTGATCACCCGCTACTACCTCCCGCGCACCGACGTGGCGTTCGAGCGGCTCCGCAGCAGCGACACCCGGACGGCCTGCCCGTACAAGGGCGTCACCTCGGAGTACTGGTCGCTGCGCGGGGACGGCGGGACGCCGGCCTCCGCGGACGTCGCCTGGTCCTACGCGTTCCCCACCCAGCAGGTCGCACCGATCGCCGGTCTCGTGGCCTTCTACAGCGAGAGGGTGGACGTCGAGGTCGACGGGGTGGCCCTGCCGCGAGCCCGGACCCGCTCCACCTGACCGGGCGTGCCGGGGCCCGGGGTCACGCCGCCGTCGGCGGGCCTCCCGCCGCGGCCGGTTGCACGGTGGCGGCCCCGATCGGCTCCGCTGCCACCGACGGCCGGGATGCCGGGGACAGCGCCACCTGGTCCCCCGTGTCCTTGCTGGGCATGGCGTCGAGCAGGGTCTGCGCCTGTCGGTCGAGCAACCGGCTGAGCAGTTGCTGGGCGAACCCGAACGCCAGTGCGTACGCCAGGATCTGCACCTGCGAGTCCAGGGCGGACAGGCCGGGGACGAAGTCGCCGCGGATCGCCACCAGCCCGAGGACGGCGGTGAAGGCGCCCAGCGGGACCTTGAGCATCGCCAGGGCGACCGGCACGTCGTAGGGAACGGTCGTCCCCCTGAGGTTGCGGATCGCGATGGCCGCGGTCAGCGCCCCGCCCAGCAGGCCGAGCAGCCCGACGACGAGCACGTCGCCTCCGCTGGGCGCCGTGGTCCCCGACCTCGTCGGGCAGTTGAGGCGGGCCTGCGTCGCCAGGACCGCACCGGTGTCGGCGTCGGCCGGGAAGCAGAGCGGCAGCACGGTGGGGGAGTAGGAGACGGTCACCAGCGTCACGGTCATCAGCACCGTGATCGACAGCGCCGCCAGCAGCAGGATGTTGCGGAAGCTGCGGAGCTGCGCCTGCCGGGCGTCGAGGGACGCGTAGCTGTCGCGCACGGTGTTGCGCAGCCGCGACCGCAGTTGCTCCGTCGACGTGTACCCCCGGAACTCCTCGACGGTGCGCTGCCTCGGGTCCGCCGGGTTCAGCACGGAGTTCGCCCGCACGACGGCGGGGCGGATCTCCGCCTGCAGCTCGTGCGCGTCATAGAGGTCGATCGGGCGCACCTCGGCAGCGTGCACGTGCCGGTACGCGGCCTCGACCAGCGTCCCGCGCCACCAGTTGGCCAGCCGGCCCGACAGCGGGTCCCTGCGGAAGGCGGCGTTGCGCGCCTTCTCCAGGTGCGCTCTCACCCCCTGGACCACCACGTGGTGCGCCGGGTCGGAGGTACGGGCCTCGGCCACCTCGGTACGGATCCACAGGGTGTCGACGTCCACGGCCACCTGGGGCACCCACACGCGCTTCACCGGCCGGGGATCGGCGTCACCGGGCACGGTCCACCACCTCCTGCAGCGTCACGCTCGGTGCGCAGGCCGGGGACCCACCCGTCACGGCCGCGTCACCGGCAGCGGACCGGCCCGTCCACGGGCGAGCGGTGACGTGGTGGTGACGGCGCGGGAGTTCGCTCGTGCGCATGACCGAACTCCTGGGGCGGGCATCTGCCGCCACGCTCACGACGGGACCCATCGAACAGACGGCGGCACACCACGCCGGCCAGACCCTCCTCGTCCGTGTCCGCGCCGGCCGCAACACGGACTTCGACCGGCTCGTCCTCGACTTCGACGGTCCGGCCCCCGGCTTCCGCGTGCAGTACGTCGACCGGCTGGTCGAGGACGGTTCCGGCCGACCGATCCCCCTCCGCGGGCGGGCCGTCGTCGAGATCACCGTGCACCCCGCGGCCGCGCACCGGGACGACGGCAGTCCGACGCGGTCCGGTCCGGTTCCCGACGTGACGGGGTTCGCGGCGTTCCGCCAGATCGCCGAGGCGGGGGACTTCGAGGGCGTGCTCACCTGGGGCATCGGGGTGGCCGCCCGCACCGGGCTCCGCGTCACCGCGCTCAGCGGACCCACCCGCGTGGCCGTCGACGTCGTCCACGCCGAACCGGGGACGGGGGACCAGCTGCTCCGGCGTGGTGACCGGGGGGCCGCGGTGGCGACCTGGCAGTGGCGCCTCGTCCAGGTCCTCGACAGGAGGATCGACGTCGACGAGGTCTTCGGGCCGATGACGGAGCAGGCGACCCGCGACTTCCAGAGCGCCTCGGGCCTCGCCGTGGACGCCGTCGTCGGACCACGCACCCGAGCCGCGATGGTCCGGGCCCTCGGCCTCTGACGCGCACGGGGCGTCGGGGTGGATCGTCCGTACGCACGTCCTTCGAGCGGAGGTGGATGGCGATGACCGGGCAGCAGAGGTGCGACCTCGTCCTCGAGGGCGGTGGCGTCAAGGGCATCGGCCTGGTCGGCGCCCTCTCGGTGCTGGAGGAGGCCGGGTACCGCGTCCAGCGGGTCGCCGGGACCTCGGCCGGGGCGATCGTCGGGTCGCTGGTCGCCGCGGGGACCCCCGCGGCGCGGCTGGCCGAGATCATGGCCGGGCTGGACTGGCGCCGGTTCCAGGACAGGAGCCTGGTGGACCGCATCCCGATCCTCGGCCAGGCGCTGTCACTCGCGTTCGACAAGGGCCTCTACGAGGGGCGGTACCTGCGCGACTGGCTGGTCGACCGGCTGGCCGAGCGCGGGGTGACCACGTTCAGCGACCTGGCGATCACCCCGGAGCAGGACCCGGGCTCCGCGCTGCCACCGGAGAAGCGCTACCGGCTGACGGTGGTCGTCTCCGACGTCACCTGCGGCCTGATGCGCACCCTCCCGGCGGACTACGACCGCTACGGCCTCGTGGCCGACGACGTCCCCGTCGCCGACGCCGCGCGGGCCTCGGCCTCCATCCCGTTCTTCTTCGAGCCGGTGACCGTCGACGACGTCCGGGAGAGACGGAAGGTCGTGCTGGTGGACGGCGGGATGCTGTCCAACTTCCCGGTCGGGGTCTTCGACCGCCGCGACGGCCGGCCGCCGCGCTGGCCGACCTTCGGGATCAAGCTCTCCGCCAGGGGTCCGGCCACGCCGCCCGGGTTCGCGGTGCGCGGCCCGGCGAGCCTCAGCCTGGCGTTGCTCAAGACCCTGATCGGTCACACCGACCGGGCCCACCTCAACGACCCGGACGTCGTCGAGCGGACGATCTTCGTCGACACCGACGGCGTCTCGGCGACCGACTTCGACCTCGACCGGGCGACCGCCGACCGCCTCTACGAGAACGGCCGCACCGCCGCGCGGCAGTTCCTCGACACCTGGGACTGGGACGCCTACCTCGCCCGCCGCACCACCCGGCTGGGGGCCGAGCCGAGGATCCCGCAGCAGGCGCCGGCGCCCGACACCCTGGAGGCAGCACCCGGCACCTGACGGCCCGGCCTCCCCGGACACGGGCGAGGCGCGCACCGCCGTGGTGGAGTCGGCCCCTCGGACGGCCGCGGCGTCGTCCGCAGGCGGCTGCGGAGGTGGCGTCGTGCGGGTGCGGCCACGCGGGCTCGTCCTCGCTCCCGCCGCCGGGCGGGCCGCCCGGTTCAGTCGGGCTGGTCGACGCAGAGGATGTTGCCCTCGCTGTCGGTGAACCAGGCCGCCCGCCCCATCCCGGGGATCGAGGCGATGGGGCCGGCCCACTCGACACCGGGCATGTCGTAGTGCTCGAACCGCACGCCCTTGGCCTCGAGGTCGTGGACCTGGGACTCGATGTCGTCGACGTGGACCTGGGCGAGCGTGTGCCCCGCCTGCCCGGCGAAGTCGGTGCGGTAGACGTTGAAGCTCGTCCCGCCGGTGGTGCGGTACGTGAGCTGGACGCCCTCGACCTCGGCGACGGGGGTGAGGCCGAGCTTGTCGGCGTAGAAGTCACGCGCCCGGTCGAGGTCGCTGGCCGGGATGTTCGCCTCGACGCGGCTGTCGTTCAGCATGGCCGGCTCCGGTCGGCTCGGTGGAGTTCCCCCGTGCGGACGTCCGGACGGTAGACCCGCGGCCGGACCGGAGGAAGGGTCCCTGGTCACGGGTGCGGCGCGGGCGGATCCGGCCGGTCGGTGCCTCGCTACGGAGACCCGGCGGTCGCCGGGCCACGGCCCCGCAGCAGCGTGGCGGTGACCCGTCGCACGCGTGCCACGACGGCGTCGGCGTCCTCGTCCGTCGAGCCGAACTGGCCGTCGGCGAGGAGGGCGGCGTGGCCGTGCGCCACGGTGAGGACGTCGACCGCCAGGTCCCTCGCGGCCTCCTCGTCCGCGTCGCCGTCGGGCCGGGCGGCGAGTGCCCGGGCGGCTGCCAGCCAGGTGCCGTAGCTCTGCAGCGCCGCCTCGGCCAGCGCCGGGAACCGTGACTTGGTGACCTCGGCGCGGAACAGCGCACTGAAGAGGGCCGGCTCGTCGACGGAGAACCGGACGTAGGCGGCCGCTGCCGCGCTGAGCTGCGCGGCCGGGTCGGACTGCCCGGCGATCGCGGCGTCCAGCCGGGGCCGGAGCACCTGGTGGGCCCGGACGCCGACGGCCGCCAGCAGCGACTCCTTGTCCGGGAAGTGCCGGTACGGAGCGCCGACGCTCACGCCGGCCCTGCGCGCGGCCTCGGCCAGGGAGAAGCCGTGCACCCCCTGCTCGCGGATCAGCTCGATCGCCGTGTCGGTGAGCACCGCCGGGAGGTCGCCGTGGTGGTAGCCGCGCTCCGGTCCCGACGTCTTGACGCTCCTGGGCATGCGTGTCACCTTAGTGACCGCAATGTATGTAGTACTCACATACATCTCGGAGGGAGCCCGACGTGCCGCACACGTGGGAACACCAGTCACGGCCGGACCTGCACGGGGCGGTGGTCCTCGTCACCGGGGCGAGCAGCGGAGTGGGGGCGGCGACGTCGCGTGCCCTCGCGGAGACGGGAGCCCACGTGGTGCTCGCGGTCCGCGACCCGGACAGGGCCCGCGCCGTCGTCAGCTGCATCGCCGACACGGTCCCCGGTGCCTCGCTCGAGATCGCGCGGGTCGACGTGGCCGACCTCGGGAGCGTCCGGGCCCTGGCCGAGTCGGTCGTGCGCCGCCACGACCGTCTGGACCTGCTGGTGAACAACGCCGCGGTGGCGGCCGTCCCGCGGCAGGTCACCGTCGACGGCCTCGAGTTGCAGATCGCCGTCGCCCACTTCGGCCACTTCGCGCTGACCGGCCGCCTGCTGCCGCTGCTGCTGGCCACCCCGGACTCACGGGTGGTGACGGTGACCAGCGGCATCGCCGCCAGGCCCCGGATCGACCTCGCCGATCTGCAGTCCGAGCGGGACTACCGCCGCTACCCCGCCTACGCCCAGGCCAAGAGCGCCAACATGCTCTTCGCCCTGGAGTTGCACCGCCGCCTGGAACGGGCGGGTGCCGAGACCCGCAGCCTCGCCGCACAGCCGGGGTGGACCCGCTCGGGACTGGGGCCGGGGGACACCGCCGGCCGCGTCGAGCGGGCGCTCATCGCCGTCGGCAACGCCCTGTTCGCCCACGATCCCGAGGTGGGCGCGCAGCCGATCCTGACGGCGTCCCTCGCGCCGCTCCCCGGCGGCACCTTCGTCACGCGCCGCCGCCTGAACGGCCTCAAGGGCGCCCCGGTGCCGGTGGTACCGGACCGGATCCCGGCCGATCCGGACCAGCAGTCCGGCCTGTGGTCAGCCTCGGAGGCGCTCACCGGCGTGACGTTCCCCCTGTCCCCCGCCGGGTCGCCCGGTGCGCCGGTGCCGGGGGAGGAGGTGAGCCGGCCGTGAGGACGGCCCTGGTCACCGGGGCCACGAGCGGCATCGGCCGGGCCACCGTCGAGCGGCTGCTGCGGGACGGCTGGCACGTCCTGGCAGCCGGCCGGCGCGCCGGGCCCCTGGCTCCGCTCGTCGAGGCCGGCGCCCGGCCGGTCGTCTTCGACGTCACCGACCCCGCCGGCACGCGGGTCGCCGTCACCGAGGCGGTGGAGGCGTCCGGCGGCCGGCTCCACGCCCTGGTCAACGCCGCCGGATACGGCCTCTACGGTGCCGTGGAGGCCACCGACCTGGACCGGGCGCGGGACCAGTTCGAGGTCAACGTCCTCGGCCTGGTCGCGGTGACGCAGACGGCGCTGCCCTCCCTGCGCCGCGCCGGGGGAGGCGTCGTCGTCAACATCTCCTCGGTGGCCGGCCGGATGACCACCCCCATGGCGGGCTGGTACTCGGCCTCCAAGTACGCCGTCGAGGCGCTCTCCGACGCGCTCCGCGCCGAACTGCACGACGACGGCATCCGCGTGGTCGTGGTCGGACCCGCCGCGATCGCAACGGGCTTCGAGACCGTCGCCCTCGCGCACGCCCGCCGCAACAGCAGCCCCCGCTACGCCCGGATGGCCGACGACCTCGAGCGGCTCGTGCGCGACGGGTTCCGCGGCGCACCACCTCCCGACGTCGTCGCCGAGGTCGTGGCCCGCGCCGTGAGCAGCCCGCGGCCCCGGACGCGCTACCTCGTGCCGCGCCGGGCCCGCGCGCTCGTCGCTGCCCGCGGTCTGCTCGGCGACCGCGCCTTCGACGCGGTGGTCCGTCACCGCATGCGCTCGGGGCGACCGCGGACGCGGAGTGGCGCGGTGGCCTGAGACCTCCTCGCGCGACGAGGCCCTCGTCGTCGTGGATGGACCGCCGTCTGAGCACGGTCGGCGGCCACGGCGGTGCACACTCCCTGCACGGGACGGTCGGGCGGGACGAGGCGGCGGGCGGGACCGATGACGGACACGGGCGTGGACGGTGTGACCGTCGTGCGCGGCGGCACGGCTGTGCTGCGCGACGTGACGCTGCTGGCGGCAGACGGCGAACTGCTCGTGGTGCTGGGCCCGTCCGGCAGCGGCAAGTCGACGCTGCTGCGTGCCATCGCCGGTCTCGAGGAGGCCGGCTCCGGCGACGTGCTGATCCGGGGCCGCCGGGTCACCCGGCTGCCGTCCGCCGAGCGGCACGTGGCCATGGTGTTCCAGTCGTCCGCCCTGTTCCCGTTCCTCGACGTGGCGCACAACCTCGGGTGGGGACTGCGGGTGCAGCACCGGCCCGAGGCAGAGGTGCAGGAGCGGGTCCGCGGCCGGGCCCGGCAGCTGCGGCTCGGCCGTCTGCTGTCCCGTCGGCCGGGTCAGCTGTCCGGAGGCGAGCGCGGCCTGGTCGGCATCGGCCGAGCGCTGGTGCAGGTCCCGGACGTCTTCCTCCTCGACGAGCCCCTCGGCGACCTCGACGCCGTGCAGCGCGTCGAGGTCCGGCGGCAGATCGTCGCGGCGGTCCGTTCCCTCGGCGTCCCCACCTTCTACGTCACCCACGATCCGGCCGAGGGCCTGGTGATCGCCGATCGGGTCGCGCTGCTGCGCGAGGGCCGCATCGTGCAGGTGGGCAGGCCCAGGGAGTTGTACGAGCAGCCGGTGGACCTGTTCGTCGCCGAGTTCGTCGGCGACCCGCCGATCGGGCTGCTGTCCGCCCGGCTGGTGTCCGCCGGTGGGCAGGCCGGCTTCCAGGTGGGTACCCGGACCCTGCCCCTGTGGCAGGCGGTGCCGCCGCCGCTGCTCGACCACGTCGGCCGCGAGGTCGTCCTCGGGCTGCGGGCCGAGGACGTGCACGACGCCCAGGCCGGTTCCGACCCGGACGCCGTCACGCTGGACGGGGTGGTGAGCCACGTCGAGTACACCGGACGGCACCACGTGGTCGCGGTCGTGGTGGACGCTGCGCCGGACGACCCGGACGGCGGACCGCCCGGAGGCGGTTCCTCCGGCGGCACCCTGCACGCGTTCTTCCCGCCGCGGACGGTGATCCGCCCCGGGGACGCGGTGCGGGTCACCGTCGACGCGACGCGCGCGCACGTGTTCGACCCCGCCACGAGCCGAGCGCTGCACCACCCTCCGGATCGGCGCTGAGCACCACCGCCCCGAGCGCCGGACCACCCGCCCGCGCCGGCCGGCAGTGCGTCCCCGAGGGCGGAACCCGGGCGGTGTGCACGGCGGCGGGTCCGGAGCAACGTGGCATCGGTCGCGAGGTCGAGAGCCGTTGGCCCCTGTCGGCGGCTCCCCAGCGAGGTCAACCGTGGTCCTTCCACGCGTCACCGCAGGGGAGGCCCTGATGTCCGTGCGTCGAACCCTCACCACCGCCACCGCCACCGCCGTCGCCGGCTTCACCGCGGCCTTCACCGTCGCGGCGGGACCTGCCGCTGCCGCCGACGACCCGCCGGAGCAGGGGCTCGTGTTCGTCGCGGCCTGTGCACATCCGGAGTTCGGCGACGGGACGACCGACGTCGTGGCCGGCCCCACGGAGGGGTTCATCAACGGCTGGTTCTCCGGGACCCGCGGACTGGTCACCAGCTACATCCAGAGCCAGGAGACGACGGTCACCGTTCAGTACAACGACGAGCCGCCGACGACCCTGGACCTCTCGGACGAGTACTCGAGGCCCGTGCTCGACGAGGAATCCGGGGGATGGATCACGGACCTGGTGATCCCGCTGGGTGACCTCGCTGTCGGCGACACCGTCGTGATCGGCATCGACGTGACCCTGAAGACCCCGGTCATGGACTTCCTCAGGGGCGAGGACGGGTACAACGTCCCGCCCCGGGGCAACCTGGTGCCGCCCGGCACGCAGTTCGAGGGGACCTGCACCCTCACCGTCGTCGAGGGCTGAGCAGCCGCCGCCCGGCGTCCGTCACTCGACCTTGTTCGCCCGGGCCCGGCTCGGCTGCACCCGCATCGGCTCGCCCGGCATCTTGGGGTAGTCCGGCGGATAGGGCAGGTCGCCCAGGCCGGCGTCCCTCTCCTGCCGCTCGGCGAGCTCCAGCAGCGGCTCGATGCCGAACGCGTGCCCGGCCAGCCCGGCGTGCTTGTCACCGACCGCCCTGAACCGGGCCGGCATGGTCAGCACGTCGAAGTCGGTGGGGTGGACGTCGGGCAGCTCGTCCCAGTCCAGCGGGGCCGAGACCGGCGCGTGTGGCTTGGGCCGGATGGAGTAGGCGGAGGCGATGGTGCGGTCCCGGGCCATCTGGTTGTAGTCGATGAAGATCTTCTGGCCGCGCTCCTCCTTCCACCACGACATCGTCACGCGGTCGGGCAGGCGCCGCTCCAGCTCGCGGCCGAAGGCGATCACCGCCCGGCGCACCTCGGTGAAGGTCCAGCGCGGCTGGATGGGCACGTACACGTGCACCCCCCGCCCGCCGGAGGTCTTGGGCCAGCCCTCCATGCCCAGCTCGTGCAGCAGTTCCCGCACGTGCGGGGCCACCCAGACGGCGTCGGCGAAGTCGGTGCCCGGCTGCGGGTCGAGGTCGATGCGGATCTGGTTCGGCGACTCGACGTCGTCCTTGCCCACCGGCCACGGGTGGAACGTCAGCGTGCCGAGGTTGGCGCACCACGCGACGACGGCGACCGAGTCGGGCGCGATCTCGTCGGCGGTCCGCCCGCTGGGGAAGGTGATGTGCGCCGTCGGCACCCAGTCGGGGGCGTTCTTGGGGACCCGCTTCTGGTAGAACGCGTCACCGGTGTTGTCCACCCGCGTCGACAGCCGGGCGCCCTCGAACACCCCGCCGGGCCAGCGCTCGAGCGTCGTCGGCCGGTCCCGCAGCGCGAACAGGATCCCCTCGCCGACGGCGACGAAGTACTCGACGACGTCGATCTTGCGGATGCCGCGCTCGGCGAAGTACGGCTTCTCCGGGTTGGAGACGCGCACCTCGTGCCCGTCGATCTGCAGGACCGTCGCGTCCTTGCTGCTGCTCGCCATCCGTCAGCTCCCGGGGCCGGGGCGGCTCAGGCCGGGCACGTCAGCCCGTCCTGCGGCGCCGTGAGGTCGATGAGGTAGGCGTTGACCGCCGTCGTGACGCACTCGGTCTTCGGGTAGGCGGTGTGGCCCTGTCCCTGCCAGACCACCAGCACGCCCGCGGTGAGGTCCTCGGCCATGTCCTCCGCGCCGGGCAGCGGCGTCACCGGGTCACCGCTGTTGCCGACGACGAGGATCGGCGCGCTGCCCTCGGCGTCGCGCTCCGGCAGCGGCGTGCGGGGCGCGTCCCACACCCCGCAGGTGTAGAGGCTGGAGGCGGCACCGGCGCCGAACAGCGGGTAGCGGGTCGCCCAGTCCTGCGCGAGGGCCAGCACCTGCTCCTCCGACCAGGTCTCGTCCTCGGGGGTGTCGGCGCAGTTGATCGCGATGTTCGCGTCGGTCTGGTTGGTGTAGGTCCCGTTGGGCAGCCGGCCGGTGTACCGGTCGGCGAGGGAGAACAGCCCGGCCGAGTCGCCGTTGTTGCGCGCGGTGGCCAGCGACTGCGACAGCTGCGGCCACGAGCCGGGGTCGTACATGGCCGCGAGCACCGCCGTGAGGACCACCCCGGGCGTCGCCGTCCGGGTCTCGCCGGGGACGGAGCTGGGGATCGGCGTGCCGGCGGCCTGGGCGAGCAGCTCGTCGAGGAAGCGGCGCGGCTCCCCGCCGAGCGGGCACCCGGAGACCAGCCCGGTGCAGTTGGCCGCGAACGCGTCGAAGGACGCCTCGAGCCCGGCGGCCTGCGACTCGACCCGGGTCTGCGGGTCGGCGTCGGGGTCGACCGCGGCGTCGAGCACCATCGCCCGCACGTTCTCGGGGAACAGCTCGGCGTAGGTGCTGCCCAGCGTCGTCCCGTAGGAGTAGCCCAGGTAGGTCAGCTGCTCGTCGCCCAGCGACTCGCGCAGCAGGTCCATGTCGCGGGCGGTGTCGGCGGTGTTGAACGTGCCCAGCGCGTCGCCGTACTCCTCGGTGCAGGCCTCGGAGATCTCGTCGGTGATGGCCAGGACGTCGTCCATCTGCTCCTGCGTCGTGGGCCGCGGCTCGGCGGCGGTCGAGCGGTCCTTCAGCTCGGCCGGGATGCACTCCACCGGCGTGGACAGCCCGACGCCGCGGGGGTCGAAGCCGACCAGGTCGAAGCGGCGCAGCACGTCCTCGGGCATCGACAGCGCCAGGCTCAGCGCGGCGTCGGCCCCCGACCCACCCGGGCCGCCGGGGTTGACCAGCAGCGAGCCGATCCGGTCGGTCTGCCCGGCGAGCGTGGCCCGGACGAGGAACAGCGGCAGCGTGGGGCCGTCGGCCTCGTCGTGGTCGATGGGCACCTCGGTGCGGCCGCACTCGAAGAACAGGTCGCGCTCGCTGCCGGGCGTCCCGGCGATCAGCTGGGTGATCTGCGCGTCACAGTCGGTCCAGGCGATCGGCGCGGCCTCCACCTCGGCCGGCGTCGACGACTCCGCCGCCGACGAGGCCTCGGCCTCACCGGCCGACTCCGAGAACGAGGTGCAGCCGGTGACCGCCAGGAGCAGTCCGGTCGAGGCGGCGAGCACACCGCGGCGCAGACGCATGATCACCACGGTAGGAGGCCGGTGCCAGGGGCGCAGGGGCGGTGTCCGGGACCTCACCCCGAGAGGACCTCGGCGAGGTCGTAGCGCACCGGGACCTCGAGCTGGTCGTAGGTGCAGCTCGCGGCGTCACGGTCGGGACGCCAGCGCAGGAACTGCCCGGTGTGCCGCAGCCGCCGGCCCTCGAGCTGGTCGTACTTGATCTCGACGACGAGCTCGGGCCGCAGCGGCACCCACGACAGGTCCTTCTTCGCGTTCCACCGGCTCTGCGCGCCCGGCATCCGGTGCTCGCCGTCGGCCTGCAGCTCGGCGTTCGCCCACTCCCGCCAGGGGTGGGTGTCCAGGGCGTCGGTGCGGTAGGGCGCCAGCTCCTCGACCAGCTCGGCGCGCCGGGCCATCGGGAACGACGCCGCGACACCGATGTGCTGCAGGCCGCCGTCGTCGTAGAGGCCCAGCAGCAGCGACCCGACCACCGGCCCGCTCTTGTGCCAGCGGAACCCGGCGACGACGCAGTCGGCGGTGCGCACGTGCTTGACCTTGGTCATCAGCCGCTGGTCGGGGCCGTAGGGCAGGTCCGGGGCCTTGGCGACGACGCCGTCGAGTCCGGCGCCCTCGAACTCCTCGAACCAGCGCCGCGCGGTCCCGGCGTCCTGCGTCACCGCCGTCACGTGCACCCGCTCGTGGGTGCCGGACAGCACCTCGCGCAGCCGCGCCCGGCGCTGCGCGAACGGCGTCTCCATCAGCGACTCGTCGCCCACCGCCAGCAGGTCGAAGGCGACGAAGTGCGCCGGGGTCTGCTCGGCGAGCAGGTCGACCCGCGACTTCGCCGGGTGGATGCGCTGCAGCAGCGACTCGAAGTGCAGCCGGTCGCCCTGCGGCACCACGATCTCGCCGTCGACGACGCAGCGCTCCGGCAGCGCCTCCTTGACCGCGGCCACGACCTCGGGGAAGTAGCGGGTGAGCGGGCGCTCGTTGCGGCTGCCGAGCTCGACCTCGTCGCCGTCGCGGAAGACGATGCAGCGGAACCCGTCCCACTTGGGCTCGTAGAACGTCCCGTCCGCCGTGGGCAGCGTCGTCGTGGCCTTGGCCAGCATCGGCTTCACCGGCGGGAGAACGGGCAGGTCCATGCCGGTCAGTCAATCAGCGCCGCCCGACGGTGCACAGGACGACGTCGACCGAACGGGTGGCGTGGCCCGCTCCGCGACACGACCAGACGAGGAGACCACGTGCATGACGGTGTCGGTCGGGGTGCAGGAGCCGAAGACGCACCTGTCCCGGCTGCTCGAGCGGGTCGCAGCCGGTGAGGAGGTCGAGCTCACCAACCGCGGGCGCGTGGTCGCCCGCCTGGTGGCCCCCGCACGTCGCACGCCGACGGAGGGCCGTCCGTCTCGTCGGCTGAGGACGGTAGCGGCCGGTGGCGGCGCCGCCGGGACTCAGCCCGCCCGGTCGACCAGCCCGATCGCTGCCGGAGGGGCCGCAGCGGGGCGGACGGCGGGCAGCCGGACGGTGGTGTCGTCGAACGGTGCGGGGTGCGCGTGGTGGCCGGGCGACGTCCGTGGACGCGCCCCCGGCGAGGCCGCGACGGCGGCGCAGACGAGCACGATGAGCAGGCCCGCGCCCTTGGGCGAGTGCAGGACCGCCGCGAGCCGGCCGAGGTGCGGCACGGCGAACCACAGCTCGCCGCGCACCGAGGAGGCCGGGACCGGGTCGAGGTCCGGGGCGTCGTTCGCGTCGCCCCGGGTGGTGAACACCGGGACCCCGCTGGCGGTGTCCACCGCGACGACCCGGTGGGTCACGAGCTCCGGGGCGCCGGGACGGCGCTGGAACGTGATCACGTCGCCGGGCTCGACCTCCGCCGTGTCGACCGTGCGCGTGAAGACCATGCCGCCCACCGGCAGGCCGGGCGTCATGCTCCCGCTCAGGACGGCGAGCGCGGAGCCACCGGTGACCGCGGGGTAGAGGGCGATGCCGAGTGCGGCCGCCGTCGAGGTCACCAGGACGAGGCCCAGCACCCAGGAGACGAGTCGGCGCAGCCGGCGCACGAGCGCGTTCCCGGCCGCGGGCTCCGCGGCGCTGGCTCGGGGGGACACGTCCCGATGCTCCCCGGCGGGCCGGCGGCCCACATCATCGAAATCGACGATGTGCCGGTGGGCCCCGCGCGCGCACGATCGTCCGCGTGCGCTGCCGGTTCCCCGTGACCCGCCGTCGTGGGGCAGGTGGCGCGTGAGGCGCGGCACGGCCTGGGCCCTCGGCGGTGTCCTGGCCGGGACGCTGGTGGTCGGCGTGGACGGCACGACGGCCACGTTCGTCGACACCGCCGTCCTCCCAGCGGAGGCGGGGGCGGGGTCGGTGACCCTCGACGTGACGCCGGAGGGCCCGGTCGCGGGTCACCGGCTGCTGGTGGACCCCGGCCAGGGCGGCACCGTCCGGGTCGCCACGGACGTCTCCGGAGCCGTGCCGGCCGAGCTGCGGCTCTCGGTGGTCGGCGTCCCCGAGGAGCGGCCGTGCGCCGGGCTCCCCGACATCACGCTCACCGTCCGGCCTGCCACCGGGACACCGACCGTCGCCGACCTGTGCGAGCTGGCGACCGGGCGCGGCGTTCCGTTGCTCCTCACGGGCGCCCCGGACAGCGAGACGACCCTGTCGCTCACGGCCACCGGGGGAGGCGGCTCCTCCCCGGCGGCCGACCGCTGGGACGGCACCCTCCGCCTCACCCTGGAACACCGGGGAGGCGGCTTCAGCGACGCGCGTAGCGTGCCCGTCCGCGTCGTCCGGCCCGACGCCCAGGGAGGCCACGGCGGCGGGGCAGAGCCCGGTCGCGCCGGCGGGGACTGACCGCTCCCGAGGCGGTCAGCGTGCCGGCAGCGGGCCCGGCCGGTCGAGCCAGCCCGACCGGCGGGCGAGCGCCACCGCCTGCAGCTGGGAGTTGACCGCCAGCTTCGTCAGCACGGCGCGGATCTGCGTGCGGACGGTGGCCTCGCTCACGTGGGCCGTGGCCGCGATCGTCGCCGCGGGCATGCCGGCCGCGAGGCACCGCAGCACCTCGTCCTCCCGCGGGCTCAGCTGCCGGAACGGCGCCAGCCGGGCGGTCTCGTCGGCGCGCGCCCGCCGGGCGGCGGCGAGCAGGTCCTGACGGCGCCCCTCGTCGAGCACCGGCCGTCCCTCCCGAACGGTGCCCAGCACGCGGACGAGGCTCTCGAGGTCGGTGTCCTTGGGCAGGACCGTCACCGCGCCACGCTCCACCGCGGTGCCCCAGGTCCCGTTCCCCGTCTCCGCGGTGAGGACCACGACCCGGCAGCCCGCGCTGGTGAGCGGACCGACCAGGTCGAGGCCGTCGATCGGCACGCCGTCGGCCCCGGTGCCGAGCCGGAGGTCGAGGAGCACCGTCGCCGGGGCGGCCGCGGCGCAGACCTGGGTGATCCCCTCGGCGGTGTCGGGGACCACGCGCCGGGCGGGGACGCCGGCCGCCCGCAACCCGATCTCCACCGCCTGGGCGAACAGCGAGTGGTCGTCGACCAGCAGCACCGGCGGGCCGTTCATCGCGCCAGTCCCAGCTCGGTGGCCACGTCCGCGGCGGACCGCGGCCGCGGGACCGCCGCACCGCGGGCCGCCGGAGCCGGGGACCGGACGGGCAGCGTGAGCACGAAGCAGCAACCGACGGGGCTGTCCGCCGTGCTGAGGTCGCCACCGTGCCGCCGGGCGAGGTCCCGGGAGATGGCCAGACCGAGGCCCTCGCCGGGGCTGTCGGGGCGCCGCACGCCGGCCTCGAAGACGGTGTCCCGGTGACCGGCCGCGAGGCCGGGGCCGTCGTCGGCCACGGTGACCGTGAGCCGGTCGGTGACCTCGACCGCCACCCGGCACAGTGACCGAGGCGTGTGGGACAGGACGTTGCCGAGGAGGTTGCCCAGGATCACCGCCAGGGCATCGCCGTCCACGGCCACCGGCGCGGTCCCCGAGGGGGACCAGGCCACCCGCAGGCCGCGCTCCCGGTGGCTGACGACCAGGGGCCGGACGACCTGGTCGAGGTCGACGACGGTGACCGACGGCGTCCGCTCGGGCAGTCGCAGCATGCGCCCGAGCCTGGCCAGCTCCAGGGTGATCGACTCATCCAGGTCGGCGCGGGCAGCGCTCGCCGGTCCCAGGTGGCGGACGGCGGAGGACGCGGCGCGGACGCCGGCGACCGCCGCCCGCGCGTCGTGCAGGCAGGCGCGGGCCTGCTGCAACTCCCGCTCGTGGCCGGCGAGCTGCTCCAGCAGCCCGGCGACATAGCGCTCCTGACCGGCCAGCGCGCCGGTGAGGCGGTGGAGCCCGACCAGGACGGCCGTCAGCGCGACGGCGAGCAGCCCGGCGTCCTCGACGGCCTGCACCGCGGCGGTGCCGGGCACGACGGCCGGGAGGCCCGGCACGGCGGTGAGGAGCCCGACGACGAGCGCGCTCGCGCCCAGTGCCCCGGAGGACCTCCGGTCGTGGGCATCGAGCCGGTCGCCGCGCGGGGTGGCACCGGCGACGAGGACCCACAGCGCGCCGGCCAGCACGAAGCCCGAGGCTCGTGCGGCGCCGCCGAAGGGGATCGACGGACCGAGCGTCCCGGCGGCCACGAGTACGGCTGCGACGAGGGGGAGCGCGACCAGCCCGGCACCGATCGCGGTGTCCCGCCGCGGCCGGGTGCCGGCGTCGGTGGCGGCGCGGAGAACGGCGCAGGCGGCGGCCACGACCACGGCCAGCCCGACGCCCTCGGCCAGGTCCGACGACCGGTGGTCGAGGAGGGCGGAGGCCGCGACCGTGGCGGGGTCGTGCAGGCCCAGCAGGACCAGCCCGACGCCGGTGTGCCAGGTGGCCCGCGTGCCGGTCACCCGCCAGCAGAGCAGGAACGTCGCACCCGCGGCGACCAGGCCCAGGGTCGCGAGCAGCACCAGGACGGTGTGCCGCGCCTCGTGGCCGGCCGTGACCAGGACCGTGAGCGCCGCGGCGACGACCGTGCAGCGACCGGCGGACGGCCACCGCCGCCCAGAACTGATCGCGCGCATGCTCCGCACTCCTCGAACCCCCGTTGAACGAAGGGCACCACATCACACGGACGGGTGACACCACGGCGGTCCGCGACGAGGGAGGGGCGCCAGCGCCGAGCGGTACCTCTGTGACAGACGTGTTCCGGTACCCGAGTGGATCAACAGAACTGACGATGCCGCGGAGGGGGTGCGCGACCGAGGCTCTCCTCGTTCGCCGCACGCATGCCGGCGAGAACCGTCGCCGTGACGGGGACACCGACAGGAGACACCCGTGAAGAAGATCGCACTCGCTTCCGCCGCCATGGGCGGCGCCGCCCTGCTCGCCTTCGGCGCCAGCGGCACCTTCGCAGCCCTCAGCGACACGACCACCCAGGACGTCGGCACCGTTGCCGCCGGCAGCGTCGTCGTGAACACCTGGGACAAGACCAGCGCGGACATGGCCAGTGCGCCGCTCACCCCGGGCCAGAGCGTCGTCCGGAGCTACTACGTCCAGAACGGCGGCAGCGTCGCGGGCAAGCCGAGCGCGCAGGTCCTCAACGTCACCAGCGTCGAGGACGGCTGCACGTCGAATTCTGAACGAGCGATCGACGACTGCGCCACCTCTAGTGAGGGCGACCTGGCGGCTCAGGTCGTCGTCAGCTACGCCACCTTCGCGCCGACCGGCACGGACTGCGTCGTCCCGAGCCACCCGGAGTACGTGACGCTCGGTGCGCTGACCGAGATCGTTGGCAAGCCGGCCTCGGACCGGTCGACGCTCGCCGCGCAGCAGGCCCGTTGCGTCGCCTTCAAGCTGACCTTCGAGTCGGGGGGCAGCGACAACAAGGCCCAGGGCGACTCGTTCAAGGCCCAGGTGCAGTTCGGCCTCGAGCAGGTCGTCTGACCGACACCCTCCGTCGAGGGCGGTCCGGGGTCTCCCGGGCCGCCCTCGCGGCGTTCCTGGGACTCAACGGCCGATGGCGTAGCGGGTGAACAGGACGCCGTCCTCCTCGAGCACCTGCACCAGCCGCGGGCGGACGACGTCGTCCAGCGCCCGGTCGAGCAGCCGGGCCGGCCCGCCGACCAGCGCGGGGGAGACGGTGAGGTCGAGCTCGTCGACCACGCCCGCGTCCAGCGCCGCCGACAGCAGCGCCGGGCCGCCCTCGCACACCAGCTGCTCCAGGCCGCGGTCGGCCAGCCGGTCGAGCGCGAGCGGCAGGTCGACGTCGTCGTCGCCGCAGACGAGCACCTCGACGCCGGCGTCGGCCAGCGCGGCGCGGCGGCCGGCGTCGGCGGCGGCGCAGGTCACCAGCAGGGTCGGGGCCTGCGCCAGCCGGTCGCCGGTCGCCATCGACGCCCGGCGCGAGACCACGGCCACCGGCAGCTCCGGGGGCCGCCCGAGGGACGCGCGCAGCCGGCCCACCGCGGAGTCAGCGGGCACCGGGCGGTAGCCCTCGGCCGCCGCTGTGCCGTGCCCGACCAGGACGGCGTCGGCCAGGGCCCGCAGCACGCGGAACACCCGCTGGTCCCCGGGCGAGCCCAGCCCCGCGCTGCGCCCGTCGACGGCGATCGCGCCGTCCAGCGAGACGACGAAGTCGACCCGCACCGACCGTCCCGGGGACAGCCGGTAGGCCGCGGCGAGCGCGGCGTCGTCCGCGACGGGCCCGGCGTCCGGGAACAGCCGCCGCACGGTCAGCGCGTGGTGAGCACGGCCGCGCTCTCCGCCGGCAGCGTCACCGTGTC
This sequence comes from Geodermatophilus sp. SYSU D00710, assembly GCF_054050195.1. Lineage (NCBI taxonomy): Bacteria > Bacillati > Actinomycetota > Actinomycetes > Geodermatophilales > Geodermatophilaceae > Geodermatophilus > Geodermatophilus sp. SYSU D00710. Next base: position 1,817 of record NZ_JBJGYX010000049.1, on the reverse strand, counting down.
GCCGTCCAGCGCCGGGTCGTCCCCGGTGGCGAACAGCACGCCGGTGGCCGGCCGGTCGAGGTCGACCTCCCGCGGCTCGCCCGACAGGTTGGCCACCACCCGCAGCGCGCCGCGGTGCACCACCAGCAGGCGGTCCTCGTCGTCCCAGCCGACCTCCACCGCGCCCAGGTCCGGGTCGACCAGATCCGGCTGCGCCCGGCGCAGCGCCAGCAGCGCCCGGGTGGTCGCCAGCAGCCGCGCGTGCGGCTCCCGCTCGGGCTCCGACCAGTCCAGCTTCGAGCGGGTGAACGTCTCCGGGTCCTGCGGGTCGGGCACCTCGTCGGCGTCCCAGCCGTGCTCGGCGAACTCGCCCTTGCGCCCCTCGGCCGTCGCCCGCCCGATCTCCGGGTCGGTGTGGCTCGTGAAGAACTGCCACGGCGTCGAGGCGCCCCACTCCTCGCCCATGAACAGCATCGGGGTGAACGGGCCCGTGAGGACCAGCGTCGCGCCGACGGCGAGCAGGCCGGGGGACAGCGACGCCGAGATCCGGTCACCGATGGCGCGGTTGCCGACCTGGTCGTGGTCCTGCAGGTAGCCGAGGAACGCCCAGCCCGGCAGCCGCGCGGTGTCGACCGGCCGGCCGTGGGACCGGCGGCGGAAGCTCGACCAGGTGCCGTCGTGGAAGTACGCGCCGGTGAGCGTCTTGGCCAGTCCCGCCAGCCCGGCAGCGGCGAAGTCGCCGTAGTAGCCCTGCCCCTCGCCGGTGAGCACCGCGTGCAGCGCGTGGTGGAAGTCGTCGCTCCACTGCGCGTGGATGCCCGTGCCGTTGGCGGCGCGCGGGGTCACCAGCCGGGGGTCGTTGAGGTCGCTCTCGGCGATCAGCGTCAGCGGCCGGCCGAGGGCCGCCGAGAGCCGGTCGACCTCCTGCGCCATCTCCTCGAGCACGTGGGTGGCCCGCTCGTCGACCAGCGCGTGGACGGCGTCGAGCCGCAGCCCGTCGACGTGCATGTCGCGCAGCCACATCAGCGCGTTGTCCAGGACGTAGCGGCGCACCTCGTCGGAGTCGGGCCCGGACAGGTTGATCGACGAGCCCCACGGGTTGGGCCCGCCCTCGCTGAACACCGGCATGAACAACGGCAGGTAGTTCCCGGACGGGCCGAGGTGGTTGTAGACGACGTCCTGGATCACGCCCAGGCCGCGCTGGTGGCAGGCGTCGACGAACCGCTGGTAGGCCGCCGGTCCGCCGTAGCTCTCCTGCACCGTGTACCAGAGGACGCCGTCGTAGCCCCAGTTGTGCGTGCCGTCGAAGCCGTTGACCGGCAGCAGCTCGACGAAGTCGACGCCGAGGTCGACGAGGTGGTCGAGCCGGTCGACCGCCGCGTCCAGGGTGCCCTCGGGCGTGAAGGTGCCGACGTGCATCTCGTAGACGACGCCGCCGGCCAGCGGGCGCCCGGTCCAGGCGCCGTCGCCCCAGGAGTGGGCCGCGGGGTCGAAGCGGCGGGACGGGCCGTGGACGCCGTCGGGCTGGCGGCGCGAGCGCGGGTCGGGCCGCACGGTGTCGTCGTCGCCGAGCAGGAAGCCGTAGTCGGCCTCGGGCGCGGCCGGCACCTCGGCGCGCCACCAGCCGCCGTCGTCGCGGCGCATGTCGTGCACGGCGCCGTCGACCTGCAGGCGCACCCGCTCCGGCACGGGCGCCCAGACGGCGAACTCGGCGGCAGCGGACATGCGAGGACCTCCCGGCGGTGGTGCGGCTGACCGGACCCTCTTGCCCGCTGGGGGAGCGGTCAACCGCCGCGGGCGGCGGCCGCCGGGGGAGCGGGTCCCCCGGCGGCCGCGCG
>NZ_JBJGYX010000048.1:0-38132 GCF_054050195.1 Geodermatophilus sp. SYSU D00710 | reverse complement strand
CGGCGTCCTCCCTCACGGTGGGACGTGCGGGAGGACGCCCGACGATCAGGGACCCTGATCCCCGCACGCCGCGGCCGGCTCAGCCCAGCGGGCCCTCCACGAGCAGGGCCAGGGCGGCGCCGAGCAGCAGCGGCGGCCCGAACGGCACCGGCGTGCGCCACCCCGCCCGCCGCGTGGCCACCAGCACCAGCGAGACCGTGGCACCGGCGAGCAGGCCGAGGAACACGCCGGCCAGCAGCACGCCCCACCCGGCCCAGCCGAGCAGCAGGCCGAGCAGCGCGAGCAGCTTGACGTCGCCGAGACCCAGGCCCGGCGGGCAGGCCAGCACGGCGGCCAGGGCGATGCCCCCGGCCAGGGCGGCGGCGAGCAGCGCGCGCAGCAGCGCCGGCCAGGTGCCGGTCAGCGCCGCGTCCGCCAGCAGTGCGAGCGCCCCCACGGCGGCAGCCGGGTAGGTCACCCGGTCGGGCAGCCGGTGGACGGCCAGGTCGACCTGCGCGAGGACGACGGCGGCGCCGGCCGCCCAGGCGTAGGCGAGCCCGGCCGGGCGGGCGCCGGTGAGCAGCACCGCGCCGCACAGCAGTCCGCCCAGCACGCCGGCCGAGGCGGCCGCGCGGGCCGGCGTGGCGCGGGCGACGGGGTCGCGGGTGGCCAGCCGGACGGCGGTGCGGGCCAGCAGCGGGCCGGCGACGGCAGCGGTCAGCAACGCCAGGGCGAACAGCGGCCCGCGCGGGAGGACGTCGTCCACTCCGGGTCAGCGGGCGTCCAGGGCGGCGCGCATGGCGCCCAGCGGCGCGGGCCGCCCGGTCATCAGCTCCACCTGCACGGTGGCCTGCCAGAACAGCACCTCGAGGCCCCCGACGACGGTGGCGCCGGCCGCCTCCGCCTGCGCGGCCAGCGGCGTGGGCCACGGCGCGTAGAGGACGTCGAGCAGCGTCTGCCCGCCGCGCCACTGCAGGCCGGCGAGGTCGCGGTGCGCGCCGATGGGCACGGTGCTGACGACGACCGGCGCCTCGACCGGGCCGGCCGCGATCCGCCGGACGACGGCCTCGACGCCGAGCGCGCCGAGCACCCGTTCGACGTCGGCGGCCCGGGACGGCTCGCGGACGAGGACGTCGACCGACTCGGCGCCGAGCTCGGCCAGCGCCACGGCCGCGGCGGCCGCCGTCCCCCCGCCGCCGACGATCGCGGCGTGCGCGACCTGCTCGACGCCGCCGACCTGCAGGGCCATCCCGACCCCGTGGACGTCGGTGTTCTCCGCCCGCCAGCCCGACCCGGTGTGCACGAGGGTGTTGGCCGCGCCGAGCAGCCGCGGCAGCGGCTCGACGTCGTCGGCGGCGGCGACGGCGGCCTGCTTGTTCGGCATGGTCACCGAGAAGCCGCGCCACTCCGGCCCCAGCCCGGCGAGCAGGACCGGCAGGTCCTCGGGGCCGAGGTCGAGCGCGTCGTAGGTCCACCCGGTCAGGCCGAGCGCGGCGTAGGCCGCGCGGTGCAGCAGCGGCGACAGCGAGTGCCCGACCGGGCGGCCGAGGACGGCCGCCCGGCCGGCGGGACCAGCGGCGGGCACCGGCCGGTCAGCCACCGCACCCGAGGCCGGCGTCGGCGCAGCGCTGCCGGGCGGCCACGAACTCGTCGTAGCTGGCGGTGAAGAAGTGCCGGCCGTCCTGCGACTCCAGGACGTAGTACAGGAGGTCACCGGTGCTCGGGGCGAGCGCCGCCTCCAGCGAGGCCTCACCCGGCGCGCTGATCGGCGTGGGCGGCAGGCCCGCCCGGGTGCGGGTGTTGTACGGGCTGTCGGTCTGCAGGTCGGTGACGGTGAGCTCGTTGCCGTTCTTCTGCAGGCCGTAGGCGAGGGTGGCGTCGATGCCCAGCGCGATGCCCTGCGCCAGCCGGTTGTAGACCACCTGCGCGACGTTCGGGCGCTCCTCGTCGAGCAGGGTCTCCGACTGCACCATCGAGGCGACGACCACGACGTCGTACACCGAGCGGCCGGCGGCCGCGGCGCGCTGCTCGAGCTGCAAGTCGGCGGCCGTCTCGGTGAACCGGCTGACCATCGCCGACAGCACGTCGGCGGCGGTGGCGTCGGGCTCGACGTCGTAGGTGGCCGGGAACAGGAAGCCCTCGAGCTGCCCGTTGGCGTACGCCGGCAGGCCCAGGGCGGCGGGGTCGGCCGCGGCGGCCCGGAGGTCCTCGATCGGCAGCCCGGTGGTCTCGGCGATCCGCTGCAGGGTGGCCTCGACGGTGAAGCCCTCGGGCACGGTGACCCGCGAGACCTGCCGGGTGGCCGGGTCGAGCAGCAGGTCGAGGGCGGCGGCACCGCTCATCTGCTCGCGCAGGCTGTAGACGCCGGGCTGGATGCCCATGGCGGCGGGCTGGGTCTCCGCGGCGTCGAGGAACGGCTCGCTGGAGGCGATGACGCCGGCGTCGACCAGCGTGCCGGCGATGTCGCTGAGGGTGTCGCCCTCGCCGACGCGGACCTCGACGGTGCCGGTGCCGGCGCCGGAGTAGTCCTCGGCCTGGGGGTTGACCAGGCCGATCAGCGCCCGGCCGCCGAACACGATGCCGGCGACGAGCCCGGCCAGCACCAGCAGGGCGAGCACGTTGGCCAGCGGCCCGCGGCGGCGCTTGCCGGAGCCGCTGCGCCGGCCCGCGCCGAGCACGGGGTGCTCGTCGGTGTGGTCGTCGGAGTGGACGTCGTAGGCGTCCTCGTGGTGCTCGGGCTCGGGGTGCTCGAGCGCGGCGGCGGAACGCCGGCCGCGGCGACCCCGGCGGCCGCCGTCCCGGCCACCGGCACCGAGGACGTCGAGGCCGCCGGTGGCCTCGTCGTCCTCGTGCGGGTCGTACGGGGGGTGGTCCTCGGGGGACGGGTCCGTGCCGTAGGCGGCCACGGTGGCGTCGGGGTCGGCGGCGCCCTGCCCGGCCATCCGCGACCAGGCGCTCTTCGGGCGCGGCGGCAGGCCGGCCGCGGGCGGCGCCGGCTGGCCGGTGGGCAGTGGGCCGGTGCGGTCGTCGTCGCCGGGCCCGCCGGGACCGGGCACGCCGTCACCGGGGACGTCGTCGGGCCCGCCACCGGGTACCGAGTGCCGGCCGCTGAGCACGGGTCCGGTCGGGGCCGGGCCCACCGGGAGGTGCGCCGTCGGCGGCTCGTCGACCGGCCGGTTGCCGTACCAGGCGCCGGCCGGGCTCCCCGTGCCGGGGACGTCGTCGGACACCGCGTGCCGGCCCCGCCCCCCGTACGGCGGGACCGGACCGGTCACCGGCACACCTCGCTGGCGCTCGGTGCACCGGCGCCCGCCGGTGCTGCGCCCACCCACGACCTCGCGAGCTCGGTCATGAGCGCCCCCGCTGGGAGTCGAGATACGCCTGGAGGATGACCACGGCGGCGGCCTGGTCGATCACCGGGCGCTGGGCGCGGCTGTCGAGCCCGTTCGCCCGCAGGGAGCTGGACGCGGTCACGGTGGAGAGCCTCTCGTCGACGAGGTGCACGGGCACGCTGCCGATGCGCCCGGCGAGTGACCGAGAGTAGGCACGCGCTTCCCGAGCGGAGGCGCCCGACGCACCCGACAGGTGCCTCGGCTCCCCCACGATCACCTCTGTCACCTCGTGTTCGGCCACGAGCGCGGCGATCCGGTCCAGGTCGGACCCGTCCCGGCGGCGCTCGACGGTCTCCAGCGGGCTGGCGAGCGTGCCGGTGGGGTCGGACAGCGCGACGCCGACGCGCACCGTGCCGACGTCGAGACCGAGCCGGCGCCCCTGGCGGGTGCGGCGCGGGGGCAGCGGCAGCCCGGCCGGCAGCCCCTGCGAGAGGTCGATCTCGGTCGTCTCGTTGCGCACCGGCGGGAACCCGGCGCGCAGGTCGATCTGCTCGGTGCGGTGGTGCACCGGCTGCGGCGGGGTCTGGCGCGGACGGGCCGGCGGCACGGCCGGGCGGCCCTGCACGCGCCGCTCGCCCACGTCGCCGGTCTCGTCGGGGCGCTGCTCGGGCACTCCGGTCACCTCCCTGCGGCGGTCGCGACCGCCTGTTCGCCGGCCTGGAGGGCGGCGGGGATGCCGCCCGGGTCCGTGCCGCCCCCCTGGGCGACGTCGGCCTTCCCGCCTCCGCGGCCCCCGACCGGGGCCGCTGCCGCCCGCAGCACGTCGTTGGCCGAGAGGCCGCGCTCCTGCGCGGCCGGGGTGAGCGCGGCGACGAGAGCCACCTTGCCCCCGGCCTCGGAGGCGAGCAAGACGACACCCGGACGCTCGCCGAGCCGCCCGCGGACGTCGAGGGCCAGGGTGCGCAGGTCGCCGCCGGAGAGCCCGGCCGGCGCGGCGGTGACGACGGCGATGCCGCCGACGTCCCGCGCGTCTGCGGCCAGCTGACCGACGGCGGCCTTGTTCTGCGCGGCGCGCAGCTCGGCGATCTCGCGCTCGGCGTCGCGCAGCCGTGACAGGACGCCGCCGACCCGGTCGACCAGGCCGTCGGTGGGCGACTTGAGCAGCTCGCCGAGCTGGCGGACGAGGTCGCGCTCGCGGGCGAGGTAGCGGAAGCCCTCGAGGCCGACGACCGCCTCGACCCGGCGCGCGCCCGACCCGACCGACGACTCGCCGGTCAGCGCCAGCGTGCCGATCTGCGCGCTGCCGGTGACGTGCGTGCCACCGCAGAGCTCGCGCGACCAGGGCCCGCCGATCTCGACGACGCGGACCTTCTCGCCGTAGGTCTCGCCGAACAGCGCCAGCGCGCCGATGGCCTGGGCCTCGGGCAGGGTCATGAACTCCGCCCGCACCCGGTGGTCGGCGCGGACGGCGGCGTTGGCGACGTCCTCGATGTCGTGCCGCTGCTGCAGGGTCAGCGCGCCCTGCCAGGCGAAGTCCAGCCGCAGGTAGCCGGGGCGGTTGTAGGACCCGGACTGCAGCGCCTGGGGGCCGAGCACCTGGCGCAGCGCGGCGTGCACCACGTGCGTGCCCGAGTGCGCCTGGCAGGCCGACAGCCGCCACTCGCGGTCGACCTCGGCGGTGAGCTCGGCGCCCTCGGCCAGCGCACCCTCGAGCACCCGCACCTGGTGCACGACCAGGCCCTTGACCGGGCGCTGCACGTCGAGCACCTCGGCACGGCCGCCGTCCCAGGTGAGCGTGCCGGCGTCGGCGACCTGGCCGCCGGACTCGGCGTAGAACGGCGTGCGGTCGAGGACGACGCGGGTGACCTCGCCCGGCCCGGCGGGGGCGGCCGGCGTGTCCTCCTCACCGAGTTCACTCACCACGCCGAGCACCCGGGAGTCGGTGCGCAGCGTGTCGTAGGCCCGCCAGTCGGTGGGGCCGTGCTCGGCGAGCAGCCGCCGGTAGGCCAGCACGTCGACCGAGCCGGTGCGCTTGGCGCGGGCGTCGGCGCGGGCGCGGTCGCGCTGCTGCTGCATGAGCGCGCGGAAGCCCGCCTCGTCGACGGTCACGCCCTGCTCGGCGGCCATCTCGAGGGTGACGTCGATCGGGAAGCCGTAGGTGTCGTGCAGGGAGAACGCCTGCTCCCCCGACAGCGACGGCGTGCCGGCGGCCTTGGCCTGCGCCACCGCGGTGTCGAACAGCGCGGTGCCGGAGGTGAGGGTGCGCCGGAACGCCTCCTCCTCGGCGTAGGCGACGGCGCTGATGCGGTCGAAGTCGGTGACCAGCTCGGGGTAGCTCGCGCCCATCGCGTCGCGGGAGACCGGCAGCAGCTCGGGCAGAGTGGCGGCGTCGACGCCGAGCAGCCGCATCGAGCGGACGGCGCGGCGCAGCAGCCGGCGCAGGATGTACCCGCGGCCCTCGTTGCCGGGCGTGACGCCGTCGCCGATGAGCATCAGCCCGCTGCGGACGTGGTCGGCGACGACGCGCAGCCGGACGTCGGTGTCGTGGTCCTTGCCGTAGGTGACGCCGGCGAGCTCGGCGCCGCGGCGCAGCACCGGCGCCACCTCGTCGATCTCGTACATGTTGTCGACGCCCTGCAGCAGGTAGGCGACCCGCTCCAGGCCCATGCCGGTGTCGATGTTCTTCTTCGGCAGCTCGCCGACGATCCGGAAGTCCTCCTTGCTCCGGACGTCGGTGAGCTCGTACTGCATGAAGACGAGGTTCCAGATCTCGAGGAACCGGTCGCCGGCGGTGTCCACCAGGGGCCCGCCGTCGGGGCCGAACTCCGGACCGCGGTCGTAGTAGATCTCCGAGCACGGGCCGCCGGGACCGTCGGCGCCGGTGTGCCAGTAGTTGTCCTTCTTGCCCAGCCGCTGGATGCGGTCCCGCGGCAGGCCCGCGACGCGGTGCCAGGCGTCGGCGGCCTCGTCGTCGTCGAGGTAGACCGTCACCCAGATGCGGTCGGGGTCGAAGCCCAGCCCGCCCTCGGCCACCGGCCCGGTGACCAGGTCCCAGGCGTGCTGGACCGCACCCTCCTTGAAGTAGTCGCCGAAGGAGAAGTTGCCGTTCATCTGGAAGAACGTGCCGTGGCGGGTGGTCTTGCCCACCTCCTCGATGTCGAGGGTGCGCACGCACTTCTGCACGCTGGTCGCGCGCGGGAACGGCGCCGGCTCGCGGCCGGTGAGGTACGGGATGAAGGGCACCATCCCGGCGACGGTGAACAGCAGCGAGGGGTCGGGCGACACCAGCGAGGCGCTGGGCACGACGGTGTGGCCGCGCTGCTCGAAGTGCTGCAGGAAGCGGCGGCGGATCTCGGCGGTCTGCATGGCCTACTCGGTCCTCGGGGCGGGGGGAGCCCCCGCGGGGTGGGAGCTGCTCAGCGGTCGGCGGCGTGCGCGCCCCGACGCGCGGGCAGCGTGGGTAGCTGGGCCTGGTCGCGCTCGGGCAGCGGCGCGTCGAGGCCGGTGCCGGCGCGCAGTTCCTCCTCGCGCGCGGCGGCCGCGGCGCGCACGTCGGCGCCGAAGTCGCCGATGGCGTCGGCGAGGTCGCGCAGGCCCTCGGCGATCGAGGCGCCGATCCCGGCGGGCGTCATCCTCTCGGCGGCGCGGGACAGCTTGCGGACGACGAGCGCGCCGATGGTGACGCCCATCGCCAGCCAGAACAGCCGGCGCATCAGGCGGCCCGCCGGGCGGCACGGCGCTCGCGGCGCGCGGCCTTGTCGCGGGCGGCGGCCTCGGCGATCGCCTGGCCCTCGCGGCGCTTGCGGGCGGCGCTGCGCACGCCGTAGCTGAACGCGGCGACCTTGATCAGCGGGCTGCCGACGGTGGCGGCCACCACGCTGGTCAGCGCGGCGACGTTGCTCGACACGTTGGCCGCGTTGCCGGTGATGTCGTCGACCCGCTCGAGGTTGCTGTTGACCTGGGCGATCGTCGTCTGGGCCTGGCCGAGGATCGGCCGGCTCTGCTCCCGCACCTGGCGGATGGTCAGCGTCGTCTCGTCCAGGGTGCGCCCGAGCTTCAGCAGCGGGACGGCGAGCAGCACCACCAGCAGCACCAGCGCCAGGGCGGCGATCAGTCCGGCCCACTCTCCTGCGGACACGCGGGGTCTCCTCTTCGTTGCGTCGGCGGCCGGCGTGGTCGGCAACGCCCGGCGTGGCCACAGTAGTCGCGGCCTCCGGCGGTCAGCGGGTGCGCCGGAGGATCGCCCGGAGCTTGACCAGCCGCGCGCCGATGGCGCTCTCCGCGCCGCGGCCGGTGGGCCGGTAGTAGTCGCGTCCGACCAGCGCGTCGGGCGGGTACTGCTGCGGCACGATGCCCTCGGGCGCGTCGTGCGGGTAGACGTAGCCCGTCCCGTGCCCGAGCTTCTTCGCCCCGCCGTAGTGCGCGTCGCGCAGGCCCGGCGGCACCGGCCCGCCGAGCCCCGCCCGCACGTCGGCAACCGACTCGCCGATGGCCACGGTGACCGCGTTGGACTTCGGCGCGGTGGCCAGGTGCACGACGGCGTGGGCCAGTGGGAAGTGGCCCTCGGGCATGCCGATGAAGGCCACCGCCTCGGCCGCGGCGACCGCCGTCTGCAGGGCCGTGGGGTCGGCCATGCCGATGTCCTCGCTGGCGGAGATGACCAGGCGCCGGGCGATGAAGCGCGGGTCCTCCCCCGCCACGACCATCCGCGCCAGGTAGTGCAGCGCGGCGTCGACGTCGCTGCCGCGGATGGACTTGATGAGCGCGCTGGCGACGTCGTAGTGGACGTCGCCCTGCCGGTCGTAGCGGACGGCGGCCTGGGCGACGGCGGTCTCGAGCGTGGCGAGGTCGATCTCGCCCGCGCCCGCGGCCCGCGCGGCGCCGGCGCCGGACTCCAGCGCCGTGAGCGCCTTGCGCCCGTCGCCGCCGGCGATGCGGACCAGGTGCTCCTCGGCGTCGGCGGCCAGCGTCACCGCGCCGTCGAGGCCGCGCTCGCTGGTGAGGGCACGGTGCAGCAGCGTGCGGACGTCGTGGTCGGACAGCGGCTGCAGCGCCAGCACCAGGCTGCGCGAGAGCAGCGGGCTGACGACGGAGAAGAACGGGTTCTCGGTGGTGGCCGCGATCAGGCTGACGATGCGGTCCTCGACCGCGGACAGCAGGGAGTCCTGCTGGGTCTTGGAGAACCGGTGCACCTCGTCGATGAACAGCACGGTGCGCCGGCCGCCGTAGGTGAGCTCCCGCTTGGCGCCCTGGATGACCGCGCGGACCTCCTTGACCCCGGCGTCGAGCGCCGACAGCTGCACGAACTGGCGCTTGGTGGCCAGGGAGATGACGTGCGCGAGCGTGGTCTTGCCGGTGCCGGGCGGGCCGTAGAGCACCAGCGACATCGGCTCGTCGGCCTCGACCAGCCGGCGCAGCGGCGCGCGCGGGCCCAGCAGGTGCGACTGGCCGACGACCTCGTCGAGCGATTGCGGCCGCATCCGCACCGCCAGCGGGGCGCCCGGGTCGACGGTGGCGCCGCCCGCCTCCACCGGCTCGTCGAACAGGCTGGTCACCGAGCCTCCGGTTCGCTCCCGCGGCGCGCTCCGCTCCTCGGTCGCTGGCGCTCCCTGCGATGCTCACGCGCCTGTCCGCTCACGCTTGGCGACGCTACCCGCGGGGCACGACGGTCCCGTGCAGCAGCGACACATCGGAGACCGGACCGTCAGCGCCATCGGGCTCGGGGCGATGCCCCTGTCCACCCGGAGCGACCGCCCCTCCCGGGAGGACGCCGTCGCCACCGTGCACGCCGCGCTCGACGCGGGCGTGACGCTGGTCGACACCGCCGACGCCTACGCCCTCGACGAGTCCGAGTTCGGGCACAACGAGTCGGTCGTGGCCGAGGCGCTGGCCTCCTACGGCGACGGGGGGCGCGACGTGCTGGTCGCGACCAAGGGTGGGCACACCCGCCGCGGCACCGACTGGGAGCTCGACGGGTCCCCCGCCTACCTGCGGCAGGCGTGCGAGGCCTCGCTGCGGCGCCTGGGCGTCAACGCGATCGGGCTCTACCAGTTCCACCGGCCGGACCCCGCGACGCCGTGGGAGGAGTCGATGGGCGCGCTGCGGCAGCTCGCCGACGACGGCCTGGTGCAGATGGTGGGCATCTCCAACGCCGACGTCGCGCAGATCGACGTCGCCCGGTCGATCGTGGGACCGGCGCTGGTGGCCGTGCAGAACCAGTTCTCGCCGGGGTGGCGGCACTCCGCCGACGAGATCGCGCACTGCGCCGGGCACGGGCTGGCGTTCCTGCCGTGGAGCCCGTTCGGCGGCGTGTCGTCGGCGGGGTCGCTGGGGTCGGCCGCGCCGGCCTTCGCCGAGGTCGCGCAGGAGCTGGGGGTGTCGGTGTACCGGGTGACGCTGGCCTGGCACCTGGCGCAGGCCGACGTCGTGGTGCCCATCCCCGGGGCGTCGCGGCCGGCGTCGATCCAGGACTCCGCGGCCGCGGCGGACCTGCGGCTGACGCCCGAGCAGCTGGCCCGCCTGGACGGCTGAGGGCGGGCGTCGGGCGTCGTCTCGACTTGATCATCGGACGTGTGCACGACACCGTCGGGGACACGCCGTCCGCCCGTGCACGCACCCGATGATCACGGCCTGACGCGCCTCCGTGCACAACCCGGAGCGCCGTCCACAGCCGACGGCGCGCCCGCCGCACCGGCGCCGGCCGCCCCGAGCGTGGCCGCATGGAACCCCTGGACCTCGGGTCGAGCTGGACGTGGACGGACGCCCGGCGGCGCGGAGCGACGCGGCGCCAGATCGCGGAAGGCGGCGAGGAGCTCTCCCGTGGCCTGTACCTGTCCCGGGCGGAACCGTCGTCGCTGGCCGTCCGCTGCCGGGCGTGGACCCGGCTGCTCCCACCCGACGCCGCGTTCGGCCTCGAGACGGCCGCCGCCCTGCTCGGCGCACACACTGACCCTCCACCTGAGGTCCAGGTCGTATTGCGACCCCGGCCGGTGCTGCCGCAGCGGCGCGGTCTGGCCGTGGCGGTCAGGGACCTGCGCAGCGAGGACGTCGCCGAGCTGGACGGGCTGCGGGTCACCTCCGGCGCCCAGACGTTCCTCGACCTCGCCCCGAGACTCCCGGCCGCCGAGCTGGTCGCGGTCGGCGACGCCCTGCTCCGGACCGGCGCCCTGACCCGCGCAGCACTCGACGGCCGGCTGGTCCGCGCGGACCGTGTCCGCGGGGTGGTGGCGGCCCGGACGTGCGCCGCGTTGCTCGACGGCGGGTCGATGTCCCGTCCGGAGAGCCTCCTGCGCTACTGGCTCGCGACCAGCGACCTGCCTGCACCACAGGTGCAGGTCCCCGTCCTCGACCGGTCCGGCCGCGTGGTCGCGCACGCCGATCTGGGCTGGGAGCGGTACCGCGTCGCGGTCGAGTACGAGGGGCGGCAGCACGCCGAGGCCGGCCAGTTCGGCCGGGACGTCGATCGCTACTCGCTCATGGCGGCCGGCGGGTGGCTGGTGCTGCGCTTCGCCGCGCGGCACCTGGGTGGACCCGCCGTCGTGGCCGAGCGCTCGCGAGCCGCCCTGGTCGGCCGCGGCTGGCGCCCGGGCGGGCTCGGCTCGTGATCATCGGACGTGTGCACGCGACACGCGCGGACACGCCGCGCGACCGTGCACACGTCCGATGACCAACTCGAAGCAGGCCGCTCGCTCAGTCGTCGAAGACCAGCGACGGGGTGTCCTGGCGCAGCGTCTCGCCGCGGAAGAACCCCGGGTGCCGCGAGCGCCACACCAGCATGAGCACCGCGCCCAGCACCAGCAGGCCGATCCCGATGACGAACACGCTGCCCAGGCCGAACACCGACGAGCCGCTGCCGTAGGCCGGGTCGAGGGTGTCGATGGCCGTCTGGACGAACACCGCGGTCAGCATCAGCGCCCCCAGCAGGGGCATGACGCCCTTGACCAGGAGGTCCTTGGTGCTGCGGCGCAGCTCGTGGCGGAAGTACCAGACGCAGGCGTAGGCGGTGATCCCGTAGTAGAAGCAGATCATCAGGCCCAGCGCGTAGATCGTGTCGATGAGCACGTTCTCGCTGATGAGCGTCATCCCCACGTAGAACAGCGCCGTCCCGGCACCGGCGACGAGCGTGGCCGTGGACGGGCCGCGGTAGCGCGGGTGCACGTCGGCCAGGCCCTTCGGCAGCGCGCCGTAGGTCGCCATCGCCAGCAGGGTGCGGGTCGGCGGGAGGAACGTGGTCTGCAGCGACGACGCCGAGCTCGCCACCACCGCGAGGAAGAGCAGGAACGCCAGCCCCGGGCCGAGCACCGGCCCGGCGAGCGCGGCGAAGACGTTGTCCCCGGTGTCCGGGTTGCCCAGGCCCGTGCCCTCGGTACCGATGCCGGCGTACATCTGCACCGCGATCGCCGCGGTCAGGTAGGTGAGCACGATGACGGCGATGGTCACCAGCGCGGCGCGGCCGGGCGTCCGCGCGGAGCCGGTGGTCTCCTCGTTGACCGTCAGGCAGGTGTCCCAGCCCCAGTAGATGAACAGCGACAGCGACAGCCCCGCGGTGAAGGCGCTGAAGGAGGAGATCGCGGTCGGGTCGAGCCAGGAGAACTCGAAGGGGATGCCGCCGGGCGCCGAGCCGGACTTGACCAGCGCGAGCACGACGAACAGCAGCAGCACCGCCATCTGGAAGCCCACCAGGGTGTACTGCACCCGCTTGGTGACCTCTACCCCGCGGTAGGTGACCCAGGTGGCCAGGGCGACGAACACGACGCAGGTCAGCACGTTGACCAGCCGGTCGTCGCCCAGCGAGGCGAGGCTCTCCGACCCGGTGATCTCCCCCAGCAGCAGGTAGAAGAAGGAGACGGCGACCCCGGCGAGGTTGGACAGCACGATGATCGTGGCCAGCAGCGCGCCCCAGCCGGCGAGCCAGCCGACGTAGGGGTTGAACGCCTTGGTGGCCCAGGTGAACGAGGTGCCACAGTCCGGCGCCACCCGGTTGAGCTCCCGGTAGCCGTAGGCCACCAGCAGCATCGGGATGAAGCCGACGAGGAAGACGGCCGGCATCTGCAGGCCGACCTCGGTCACCGTGGGGCCGAGCGTCGCGGTGAGCGCGTAGACCGGCGCGATGCTGGAGATCCCCAGGACGACGCTGGCGAGCAGCCCCACCGAGTTGCTCGAGAGCCCCTTGGCCCTCAGGTCCGCCGGTCCGGGCGCCGGCCGCTGGTCCAGGGTCATGCACGTCCTCCTCGTTGCGCCGAACGGCGTAGAGCCAGGCCCGGCCTGTGCGCCGGGTCACAGCGAGAGACGATCGGGTGACCGTCGCGGGAGCGGAAGGGTCCGCGCCGTACACCCGCCGTCCGGGGTGTCGACACTCCGGCACACGGATCGCTGCGTGAGGAGGATGCACGGCGACTGTTTCCGGCGCGTGTCGGCACGCGCGTGACGCATTCCGTCGATCGCCCGCGCGGCCCACGCCGAGCAGCAGTGATCCCGGGCCGGAGACGCCACAACGAGCGCCCCGAGGACCTGCGGTCCCCGGAATCCGTCGTCCACCGTCCTTGACACCGCGGATCCCGTCGTCAGGATGGACCCGTACGCTGCGGGCACCGCGACCGCACGACCGATCGGACGGCGACACGATGACCCGCTACGGCGCCCAGTACGGGCCCGACGTCACCTACCTCGGCGTCGATCGCTGCGACCTCGACGACCCCGCCAGCTACGCCGACGCCGACGTCGTGGTCGTGGGGGCGCCGTTCGACGGGGGGACGTCGCACCGTCCCGGCACCCGGTTCGGCCCCCAGGCCATCCGGACAACCGACTACCTGGGCCACGACGGGTCCCGGCCCAGCCTGGCGCTGCGCACCGACGGGCTGCGCGACCTGCGGGTGGTCGACGCCGGCGACGTCGAGATGTACTCCGGCGACATCGCGACCGCCCTGCCGGCGCTGGAGGCGGCCGTGGAGGAGGTGGCCCGTGCCGGCGCGATCCCGGTCGTGCTCGGCGGGGACCACTCGATCGCCTTCGCCGACGCGAAGGGCGTGGCCAACGTCCTCGGCCACGGCCGGGTCTCGATGATCCACTTCGACGCGCACGCCGACACCGGCGACATCGAGTTCGGCTCGCTGTGGGGTCACGGCCAGCCCATGCGCCGGCTCATCGAGTCCGGCGCGCTGCGCGGCGACCGGTTCCTGCAGATCGGGCTGCGCGGCTACTGGCCGCCCCCGGAGACGCTGGACTGGATGGCGCACCAGCGGATGCGCTCCTACGAGATGACCGAGATCGGCCACCGCGGGCTCGAGGCCTGCCTGACCGAGGCGTTCGGCATCGCGACCGACGAGTGCGAGGGCGTGTTCCTGTCGGTCGACATCGACGTCTGCGACCCCGGGCACGCACCCGGCACCGGGACGCCCGAACCGGGCGGGCTGTCGGCACGCCAGCTGCTCGACTCCGTCCGCCGCATCTGCCTCGAGCTGCCGGTGGTCGGCGTCGACGTCGTCGAGGTGAGCCCGCCCTACGACCACGCCGACATCACCGCCGCCCTCGCCAACCGGGTGGTGCTCGAGGCCCTCTCGGCCATCGCCCGGCGCCGCCGCGACGCCCGCGACGGCACCCGCTGGGACCCCTCCCTCCCCCTCCTCGCCGACCGCCCCCACACCACCCCGGAGACCCAGGCATGACCGCCCACCCCCTCGACCCGCTGAACGCCGACGAGTTCCGCGCCGCCGCCGCGGTCCTGCGCCGCGACCGAGGTGTCGACGAGCGCTGGCGCTTCGCCTCGATCGAGCTCAAGGAGCCGGCCAAGGACGTCGTCCGCGCGTTCACCCCGGGCGACCCCATCCGGCGCGAGGCCCGGGTCACCTGCTGGAGCCGCGAGGAGGGCACCGCCCACAAGGCCGTCGTGTCCCTCACCGACGACGCCGTGCTCTCGTGGGAGGCGGTGCCCGGCGAGCAGCCCAACATGACCCTCGACGAGTGGCACGAGGCGCACGAGGCCCTCATCCGGCACCCCACCGTCGTCGAGGCGCTGGCGAAGCGCGGCATCACCGACCTCGACCTGGTCCTCATCGACACCTGGGCCTACGGCCACTCGCTCATCCCCGAGGGGCTGCGGGACCGGCGGGTGGGCTGGACCGACGTGTGGCGCCGCTCGGTGCCGGGCGGCAACCCCTACGCCAACCCGGTCAACGGGCTGCACTTCGTCGTCGACCTCAACACCATGGAACTGCTGCGGGTCGAGGACACCCCGCCGCCCGGGCCGAACCTGGCCATGGGCGAGTACGCGCCCTCGCTGGTCCCCGGGCTGGTGCAGCGCAGCGACCTCAAGCCGCTGGAGATCACCCAGCCCGAGGGCGTGTCGTTCAGCCTCGACGGCTGCGAGCTGCGCTGGCAGAACTGGACGATGCGGCTGGGCTTCAACCACCGCGAGGGCCTGGTGATCCACCGGGTCGGCTACGACGACGGCACCGGCACCCGGCCGATCGCGCACCGGCTGTCCTTCGCCGAGATGGTGGTCCCCTACCGCGACCCCGGCCCCGACCACTACCGCCGCACCGCCTTCGACATCGGCGAGTGGGGCCTGGGCTTCATGACGACGTCGCTGGAGCTCGGCTGCGACTGCCTGGGCGAGATCACCTACGTCGACGCCGTCCTGCACGACACCCGCGGCGAGCCGTACACGATCACGAACGCCATCTGCCTGCACGAGGAGGACGACGGCGTGCTGTGGAAGCACGTCGACGAGAAGGCCGGCGCCGAGGTCCGGCGGTCGCGGCGGATGGTGGTCTCGTTCCACGCCACGGTGGCCAACTACGAGTACCTGACCTACTGGCGCTTCTACCAGGACGGCACGATCGAGTGCGAGGTCCGCGCCACCGGGATCATGGTGACCACCTCCTACGCGGACACCCCGCCGCCGTACGGCACGGTGGTCGACGAGCAGACCTACGCGCCGTTCCACCAGCACTTCGTCGTCGCCCGCCTCGACATGGAGGTCGACGGGCCGGAGAACACCGTGCTGGTCTCGGAAAGCGAGGCGGCGCCGATCTCGCCGCAGAACCCCTACGGCCTCGCGGTCGTGCAGCGCACCCGGGCGCTGGAGACCGAGGCCGAGGGCGGCCAGGACCCCGACTGGGCCTCCCAGCGCAGCTGGAAGGTGGTCAACCGCACCCGGACCACCCGGCTGGGCACCCCGCCCGGCTACAAGCTGGTGTCCGGCGCGGGGATCCCGCCGCTGGCCGATCCGTCCTCACCGATCCTGCAGCGGGCCGGCGTCGTTGCGCACCCGCTCTGGGTCACCCGCTACGACGAGGAGGAGCGCTGGCCGGCCGGCGAGTTCTGCAACCAGAGCCGCCGCGACGCCGGGCTGCCGCGGTGGATCGAGGCCGGCCGGTCCATCGCCGACACCGACATCGTGCTCTGGCACGTGTTCGGCATCCACCACGTCACCCGGCCCGAGGACTGGCCGGTCATGCCGGTCGACACGGTGTCCTTCCAGCTCCGGCCGGTGGGCTTCTTCGACCGCAACCCCGCCCTCGACGTGCCGCCGACCGCCGCGCGGCACTGCCACTGAGGAAGGACCCCCTCGCCCCCCACCGCTCGCTCCGCTCGCGGCGGGCCCCTGCGAGGGGGCCGTTCCAGCACCGACCGGCTCAGATGCCGGCGGCGGTGGGCGGGAGGTCGGGGCGGCGGGTGCCCCAGGCGTAGGTCTGCTTGCGCAGCCCCAGGTAGATGTGCGTCTCGGTGGAGGTCACACCCTCGACGGCCCGGATGCGGGCCACGGTCCCGAGCAACTGGTCGTCGTCCTCGGCGACCACCTCGACGAGCAGGTCGGCCGGGCCGGCGGTGACCACCACGTAGACGACCTCGGGCAGCGCGGCGATCGCATCGCCGACGACGCGCGGGTCGCCGGCGGTCCGCACGGTGACCATCGCCTGGCGGGAGAACCCGACCTGCATCGGGTCGGTCACCGCCACGACCTGCATGACCCCGGCGTCGAGCAGCCGCTGCACCCGCTGGCGGACAGCGGCCTCGGACAGCCCGACGGCGTGCGCCACCCGGGCGTAGGGACGCCGGCCGTCCTGCTGGAGCTGCTCGATGATCGCCCTGGAGACGTCGTCCAGGACGAACTCACGCTCCCGGATCGCCACCGCCCCCTCCCGGCCGCCGCTGTCCCTGCAGCCTAGCGAGGGCGGTGCCCCGGCCCACCCGGGCGGCACCCGTCCGGGTGGGTGCCGCCCGCCGCCGGTGGCGCTACGCGGGCGGGTGCAGGGCCAGCCAGAGCTCGACCCGGGTGCCGGGTTCGTCGAGGTCGCGGCCGAGCAGGTCCCCCGCCCGCCGCATGCGCTTGCGCAGCGTGTGCCGGTGCACGCCGAGGGCCGCCGCCGCCGGCTCCCACTGCCCGTGGTGGGCCAGCCAGGCCCGCAGCGAGTCGACCAGGTCGCCGGCACCGGCGCGGTCGGCGGCCACCAGCGGCGCCAGCAGCGCGTCGGCGAACGCGCGGGTGGCCGCGGGGTCGAGCAGCGCCGGCAGTCCCTGCCCGGCGAGGCCGGCGAACGAGGTGACCCCGCCGCCGCGCGCCCGGCTGTGCTCCGCGGCCTGCCGGGCCTGGCGCACGCCGTCGGCCAGCCGCCCCCAGGGCACCGGGCCGGAGATCCCGACGGCGGTGTCGGGCACCCGCTCGGGCAGCGCCTCCAGCCGCTCGGGTAGCGGCCCGTCGGAGGCGACGAGCAGGACCAGCGCGCCGTCGAGCTCGGCGGAGAAGGACGCCGATCCGGCGGCGGCCGCGGCGTCGGCGGCCACGTCGACGGCGGCCGCGCGCCGCCCGGCGGCGCCGAGGACCGCCAGCACCCGCAGCGGCTCGGCGGGTAACCGCTCCCCCAGCGCGGCGACCGTGTCGGCGACGGCGGCCTCCTCGCCGGCCAGCAGCATCCGCAGCAGGGCCGCCCGCAACGCGGCCATGGCGCTGTCGAGCCCGCGCGACTGCTCCAGGCGGAGGGTCAGCAGGCCGACCGCGGTGTTGACCACGTGCCGGTCGGCCGCGCCCACGGGCCCGGGCCGGCCCACCGCCAGGAAGCCCCGCGTGCGCCGCTCGGTGCCCAGCGACTGCAGCAGCACCGTCTCCCCCGGCCCGGACAGCGCCGCGCTCGCCGGCGCGCGCACCGACCGCAGCCGGTCCAGCTCCGGCGCGAGGGCCGCGGCCCGCTCGGCCGCCGACGGCGGGACCGCCTCCAGCACGGTGCCGGCGGTGTCGAGGAGCAGCACCCAGCCGGCGACCTGCCGGGCCAGCCGCTGCAGCAGCGGGGCCGGCGAGCCGGGCGCCAGCGCGGCCCGGGTCAGCTCCTGCTGCGCAGTCGCCGCCCTGGCCACGGCCGCGTACTCGTCGGCGGCCAGCGCGGCCGAGACGGTGCGGGACAGGGCGATGAACGGCGTCCGCCGGGGCACCTCGAGCAGCGCCAGGCCGGCGCCCTCGGCGGCGGCCACCAGCTCGGCGGGGACGGCGTCGACCCCCAGCCCGGTGCCCAGGCCCAGCCCGACGACGCCGGCCGCGGCCAGCCGCGAGACGTACGGGCCGACGGGCTCCTCGCGCAGCGCCAGGCCGGTGGTCAGCAGCAGCTCACCGCCCTCGAGGAACGGCGTCGGGTCGGCCAGCTCGCTGACGTGCACCCAGGACACCGGCCGGTCCACCCCGCCCCCTGGCGTGTGCAGCACGAGGTCGAGCGCCGGGTCGGCAACCAGGTCGGCGACGGTGACCGGCACGGAGGACTCCTGACAGAGTGGACATCCGCGTCCCCACGACGCGCCGGTGTGGACGGTACCGCCGGTGTGGCGGGCGTCCCACACTCGCAGGCGGACGCCTCCCCCGCCGGAGGCAGCCGGCCCGTCCCGCCGGCCCATCCGCCAGACCGAGGAGCTGCCGTGACCGACCT
The DNA here is from genome assembly GCF_054050195.1 of Geodermatophilus sp. SYSU D00710. Classification (NCBI taxonomy): domain Bacteria; kingdom Bacillati; phylum Actinomycetota; class Actinomycetes; order Geodermatophilales; family Geodermatophilaceae; genus Geodermatophilus; species Geodermatophilus sp. SYSU D00710. The sequence continues at coordinate 19,909 of NZ_JBJGYX010000048.1, read as the reverse complement.
GCTCGAGCCCACCGCCACGCTGCCCCAGGAGCGGCGGCTGGTCACCCCGGTCCCCGGTCCCCGGTCCCAGGAGCTCATGGCCCGCCGGGCCGCCGTCGTGTCGGCCGGGGTCGGCACCACCCTGCCGGTGTTCGTCGAGCGCGCCGGCGGCGGGGTGGTCGTCGACGTCGACGGCAACTCGCTGATCGACCTGGGCTCGGGCATCGCGGTGGTCAACGTCGGCAACGCCGCCCCGCGGGTCGTCGCCGCGGTGCGGGAGCAGGTGGCGGCCTTCACCCACACCTGTTTCATGGTCACGCCCTACGAGGGCTACGTCGCCGTCTGCGAGGAGCTCGCCCGGGTCACCCCCGGCGACCACGAGAAGCGGTCGGCGCTGTTCAACACCGGCTCGGAGGCCGTCGAGAACGCCGTCAAGATCGCCCGGCACGCGACCGGCCGGCAGGCCGTCGTCGTGTTCGACCACGCCTACCACGGCCGGACCAACCTCACGATGGCGCTGACGGCGAAGAACATGCCGTACAAGCACCGCTTCGGCCCGTTCGCGCCCGAGGTCTACCGGGTCCCGATGTCCTACCCGTTCCGCGACGCCCCGGGCCTCACCGGGGCCGAGGCCGCCGCCCGCGCCATCGCGCAGATCGAGGCCCAGGTCGGCGCGGCCAACGTCGCCGCGGTGCTCATCGAGCCGATCCAGGGCGAGGGCGGCTTCGTCGTCCCGGCCCCGGGCTTCCTGCCGGCGCTGGCCGAGTGGTGCCGCGCGTCGGGCGCGGTCCTCGTCGCCGACGAGGTGCAGACCGGCTTCTGCCGCACCGGCGACTGGTTCGCCGCCGACCACGAGGGCGTCGTCCCCGACCTGGTCACCCTGGCCAAGGGCATGGCCGGCGGCCTGCCGCTGGCCGCCGTGACCGGCCGCGCCGAGATCATGGACGCCGTGCACACCGGCGGGCTCGGCGGCACCTACGGCGGCAACCCGGTGGCCTGCGCCGCCGCCCTGGCCTCGATCGAGACCATGCGCGAGCGCGACCTCGCCGGCGCCGCGCGCGCCATCGGCGACACCATGCTCCCCCGCCTGCGCGCGCTGCAGGAGCGGACGCCGGCCATCGGCGACGTCCGCGGGCGGGGCGCGATGATCGCCGTCGAGCTGGTCCGGCCGGGCACCACCGAGCCCGACGCCGCCCTCACCGGCCGCATCGCGCGCGCCTGCCACGCCGAGGGCGTCGTCGTCCTGACCGCCGGCACGTTCGGCAACGTGCTGCGCTTCCTGCCGCCCCTGGTCATCGGCCAGGACCTGCTCGGCGAGGGGCTCGACGTCCTCGAGGCCGCGTTCGCCGCGCACGCCGGCTGACCCGCCCCGCACGACGAGGCCCCGGTCCCCGCAGGGACCGGGGCCTCGTGCCGTGGGGGGCTACACGTCGATGCCGGTGAGCACCAGGACGCGCTCCTCGGTGAGGTCCTCCATCGCCGCGTGCACGCCCTCCCGGCCGGTGCCGGAGTCCTTGACCCCGCCGTAGGGCATCTGGTCGGCGCGGAAGCTGGGCACGTCGCCGATGACCACGCCGCCGACGTCGAGCACCGCGGCGGCGCGGAAGGCCACCTGCAGGTCGCGGGTGAACACCCCGGCCTGCAGCCCGAAGCGGCTGTCGTTGACCCGGTCGAAGGCCTCGTCGAGCGAGTCGACGACGTCGATGACCACCACCGGGCCGAAGACCTCCTCGCACGCCAGCTTCTCCGTCGCGGGAACGTCGGTGACGACGGTGGGCGCGTACGTCGCGCCGGTGCGCTGCCCGCCGGTGAGCACCCGCGCGCCGGCGGCGACGGCGTCGGCGACCCAGCTCTCCACCCGGCGGGCGGCGGCCTCGTCGATGAGCGGGCCGACGTCGGTGCTCTCGTCGGTGGGGTCGCCGGTGGCCAGCCGCTGCACCGCCTCGACCACCCGCGTGGTCAGCGCCTCGGCGACCGCCCGGTGGGCGAACACCCGCTGCACGGAGATGCAGGACTGCCCGGCCTGGTACATGGCGAACGTCGCGATCCGCGACGCCGCCCACGACAGGGACTTCTCGTCGTCCTGGTCCGGCCCGACGACGGCGGCGGCGTTGCCGCCGAGCTCGAGGGTGACGTGCTTGCGCGGCGCGGACTCCCTGATCGACCAGCCCACCGGCACCGAGCCGGTGAACGAGACGACCGGCAGCCGGGGGTCGCGGACGAGGTCGGCGGCGACCTCGTTCGGGACCGGCAGCACCGACCAGGCGCCCGAGGGCAGCGCGGTCTCGGCGAGGAGCTCACCGAGCAGCAGCGCCGTCAGCGGGGTGGCCGGGGCGGGCTTGAGCACGATCGGCGCACCGACGGCGATCGCCGGCGCCACCTTGTGGGCCACCAGGTTGAGCGGGAAGTTGAACGGGGCGATGCCGAGCACCGGGCCCCGGGGGACGCGCCGCACCAGCGCCATCCGGCCGGTGGCCGCCGGGTCGGTGTCCAGCCGCTGCAGGGTGCCCGACCAGCGGCGGGCCTCCTCGGCGCCCCAGCGGAAGGTCGACACCGCGCGGGCGACCTCGAGCCGGGACCACTTCAGCGGCTTGCCCGACTCGGCCGTGATGAGCGCGGCGACCTCCTCGGCGCGCTCGGTGAGCCGGCGCGAGACGTGGTCGAGGGCGGCGGCCCGCACGTGCGCGGGGGTGGCGGCGAGCTCGCGGCGCACCCGGGCGGCCTCGGCGACCGCGGTCTCGACGTCGTCGGCGGTGGCGGTGGTGGTCCGGCCGGCGAGCGACCCGTCGTGCGGCGAGCGGACCTCGAGCACCTCACCGCCGTGCGCGGGACGCCCGGCGATCCAGTACGGGGTGGTGGTCACGGTTCCTCCTCGGGGACGCGGGGCTGCGCAGCGAGCGTGCCGGAGGAGGGCGGGGTCCCGGGACGGCCGATCCGTCCACCGCCGCGACGCGGGGACGCCGTCGTGGCACACCGCCGACGTCGGCGGGCATCGGCCGGGGGCTGACGGTCTGGTCCGTCCGGAGCCCCCGGGACTACGATCCACGCACCACACGCCCCTCCTGACGACGGGATCCGTACCCATGACCACCACGGAGCAGGACGTCGCGACGCCGGACCAGGCCCTCGGTGCGGACGCGACCGCCAACCTGTGGCTGCACTTCTCCCGCATGGGCGCCTACCGCGACACCCCGCCGCCGGTGATCGTCCGCGGCGAGGGCGCGTCGATCTACGACGACCGCGGACGCCGGTACCTCGACGGCCTGGCCGGCCTGTTCGTCGTCCAGGCCGGCCACGGCCGGCGCGTGCTCGCCGAGGCCGCCGCCCGCCAGGCCGAGCAGCTGGCGTTCTTCCCGCTGTGGTCCTACGCCCACCCGACGGCGATCGAGCTCTCGCAGCGGCTGGCCGCCGCCGCTCCCGGCGACCTGGACCGGGTCTTCTTCACCACCGGCGGCAGCGAGGCCGTGGAGACGGCGTGGAAGGTGGCCAAGCAGTACTTCAAGCTGACGGGCCGGCCGCAGAAGACCAAGGTGATCAGCCGGGCGGTGGCCTACCACGGGACCACGCACGGGGCGCTGTCGATCACCGGCATCCCCGCGCTCAAGCAGCCCTTCGAGCCGCTGGTGCCCGGCAGCGTCCGGGTGCCCAACACCAACCTCTACCGGGCGCCGGTGTTCGGCGACGACCCCGAGACGTTCGGCCGGTGGGCGGCCGACCAGATCGAGCAGGCGATCCTCTTCGAGGGCCCGGACACGGTGGCCGCCGTCTTCCTGGAGCCGGTGCAGAACGCCGGCGGCTGCTTCCCGCCGCCCCCCGGCTACTTCGCGCGGGTGCGCGAGATCTGCGACCGGCACGACGTGCTGCTGGTCAGCGACGAGGTGATCTGCGCCTTCGGCCGGCTGGGCACGACCTTCGCGTGCACGAAGTTCGGCTTCGTGCCGGACATGATCACCTGCGCCAAGGGCATGACCTCGGGCTACTCCCCCATCGGCGCCATGATCGCCTCGAGCCGCGTCGTCGAGCCCTTCCTCCGCGACACCGCGTCGTTCCCGCACGGGTACACCTTCGGCGGGCACCCGGTCAGCTGCGCGGTGGCCCTGGCCAACCTCGACCTCATGGCCGAGGAGGGACTCGAGCAGCGGGTCCTCGACGAGGAGGGCGCCTTCCGCGCGACCCTGGAGGAGCTGCTGGACCTGCCGATCGTCGGCGACGTCCGCGGCGACGGGTACTTCTACGGGATCGAACTGGTGAAGGACAAGGCGACGAAGGAGACCTTCGACGCCGCGGAGTCCGAGCGGCTGCTGCGCGGGTTCCTCTCCGGCGCGCTGTTCGACGCCGGCCTGTACTGCCGCGCCGACGACCGCGGGGACCCGGTCATCCAGCTCGCCCCGCCGCTGGTCTGCGGACAGGCCGAGTTCGACGAGATGGAGCAGATCCTCCGCAGCGTGCTGACCGAGGCCTGGGCCCGGCTGTGACACTCCAGGCACAGGAAGCTCTCCGCACGTCCTGCGGCCCAGGACGTGCGGAGAGCCTCCTATGCCTCGCCCTCCCGCGCGGGCACGCAGAGGACCGGGCGGTCGGACAGGTGCAGCAGCTTGTGCGACACCGACCCGAGGAAGGCACCGCGCAGCGGGCTCTCCCCGCGGGTGCCGACGACGATGACCCGGCCGTCGTGCCGGCGCGCGGCGTCGACCAGCGCCTGCGCCGGCTTCTGCGACAGCACCTCGACGACGGTCTCGACGCCGGCGGCCTGCGCCTCCTCGACCGCGTGCGCCACCGCCGTGCGGCCCATCTCGGTGAGCGCCCGCTGGTGGGCCTGGAACTCCTCGCCCAGCCCGCCCGGCGGCTCGACGCCGTACACGAGGACGAGCGGCTCGTCGAAGCGGGCGGCCAGCGAGATCGCCATGGCCAGGGCCGGCCGGGACCCCGGCGACTCGTCGTAGCCCAGGACGATGCTCACCGCAGCTCCTCGTCGACGTGGATGCGGTCACCGGCGATCCCCGGCCGCTCCTGCCAGTACCGGCTGTCGCGGCTGCGCCAGACGAACATCAGCACCAGGCCGAGCACGAAGATCCCGACGCCGATCACCAGCGGCGGGCCCACGCCCAGCCACGCCTGACCGGTGTAGGAGTTCTCCGGGTCGGCGAGGTCGCCGATGGACAGCACCAGCAGCCAGATCAGCAGCCCCGCCCCGATCAGCGGGCCCACCCCGATGAGCAGGAACGCCGACACGCTGCGGGTCAGCTGCCGGCGGTGGTAGACGGCGCAGGCGATGCCGGTGAGCGCGTAGTAGAAGGCGATGAGCAGCGACAGCGCGGTGATCGAGTCGAACAGCGCGTTCTCGCTGAGCAGGCTCACCCCGACGAACCAGACGCTGGCGATGACGCCGACCCACCAGGTGGAGACGTCGGGCGTGCGGTGGCGCGGCGAGATGTGCCCGAACCGGCGCGGCAGCGCGTGCCGCCGGGCCATCGACAGGCCGGTGCGCGACGCCGGGAGGATCGTCGTCTGGGTCGAGGCGATCGCCGCCGTGGCCACCGCCAGCAGGACCACCCAGTCCCAGCCGCCCATCACCTCGGTGGACAGCAGCGCGAAGATCGCCTCCTCCTCGTCGGCGTTGTCGGCCAGGTAGTCGGTGCCGGCGAAGGCGAGGACGGCGATCGCGACGGCGACGTAGGTGACCAGCAGGACGACGGTGGACACGATCGCCGCGCGGCCGGGCGTGGAGGTGGAGTCGCGGGTCTCCTCGGTCAGGTTCACCGCCGACTCCCAGCCCCAGTACGCGAACACGCCGAGCAGCAGCCCGCCGGTCAGGGCCGCGCCGCCCGCGCCGAACGGGTTCAGCCAGCCCCAGCTCGGGTCGAGCCCGCCCAGCGGGCTGTCGCCGGTCACCCCGCGGTAGATGGCGACCGCCGCGAACACCAGCAGCGCCGCGGTCTGGGCGAGGATCAGCACGTTCTGCAGCCGCGCCGACAGCTCGGTGCCGAGCACGCAGATCCAGGTCATGAGCAGGATCAGCGCGACCGTCAGCACGAGCACGACGGCGGTGTTCTCGCTCAGCGAGTCCAGGTTGAGCGTACGGAGGGTGAAGACGACCCCGACGTTGGCCAGCGACCCGATGATCAGGACGCCGGTCATCGTGATGGCCCAGCCGCCGATCCAGCCGGCCCACGGCCCCATGGCCCGGGTGACCCACGAGAACGTCGTCCCGCAGTCGGGATCGACCCGGTTGAGCGCGGCGAAGGCCGACGCGATGAGCAGCATCGGCACGAACGAGGCCAGCAGCACCCCGGGTGCGTTGACGCCGGTGAGCGCCACCAGCGCGCCGATGATCGCCGCCAGCGAGTAGGCCGGCGAGGTGGAGGCGAGCCCGATCACGAGCGCGTCGAGGAACCCGATGGCGCCCGGGCGGAGGGTCGTCCCGTCCTCCGGGCGGACCACGGCGTCAGGAGGGTCCGGCTTCATGCGACGGTTATCGCAGCGATCCGGTCATCCGACAAGGGTTCGACGGCTGCGGACCTGCATCGACCACCGAACTCGTCGCTAGACTGCCCGCCTCCCGTGGAGGTGGACATGCGCATCCTGCTGGTGGGTGCCGGTGGGGTCGGCAGCGCGGTCACGGCGATCGCGGCCCGGCGCGAGTTCCTCACCCGGCTCGTCGTCGCCGACTTCGACCCCGCCCGTGCGGAGAAGGCCGTCGCCGCGGCGGGCGACCCGCGGTTCGTGGCCGCCCGGGTCGACGCCTCCGACGAGGCCGGTGTCCGGTCCCTGCTCGCCGAGCACGACTGCGACGTGCTGCTCAACGCGACCGACCCGCGGTTCGTCATGCCGCTGTTCCGGGCGGCGCTCGCCGCCGGCGTCCACTACCTGGACATGGCGATGTCGCTGTCGCGCCCGCATCCCGAGCGCCCGTACGAGCTGACCGGGGTGAAGCTCGGTGACGAGCAGTTCGCGCTGGCGGGCGAGTGGGAGGCGGCCGGGCGGCTGGCCCTGGTCGGCATGGGGGTGGAGCCGGGCCTGTCCGACGTGTTCGCGCGGTACGCCGCCGACCACCTGTTCACCGAGATCGACGAGCTCGGCGTCCGCGACGGGTCGGACCTGACCGTGCGCGGGCACGCGTTCGCGCCGTCGTTCAGCATCTGGACCACGATCGAGGAGTGCCTCAACCCGCCGGTCGTGTGGGAGCGCGACCGCGGCTGGTACACCACCGAGCCGTTCAGCGAGCCGGAGGTCTTCGACTTCCCCGAGGGCATCGGGCCGGTCGAGTGCGTCAACGTGGAGCACGAGGAGGTGCTCCTCATGCCGCGGTGGGTGGGCGCCCGGCGGGTCACCTTCAAGTACGGCCTCGGCAGCGAGTTCATCACCGTCCTGAAGGCCCTGCACACCACCGGCCTGGACTCCACGACGCCGGTGCGCGTGGGCGACGTCGAGGTCGCGCCGCGCGACCTGGTCGCCGCGGCGCTGCCCGACCCCGCCTCGCTCGGCGAGCTGATGACCGGGCGGACCTGCGCGGGCCTGTGGGTGAGCGGCGCCGGCACCGACGGCCGGCCGCGGCAGGTGTACCTGTACCACGTGGTCGACAACGCCTGGTCGATGGCCGAGTACGGGTCCCAGGCGGTGGTCTGGCAGACCGCGGTCAACCCCGTCGTCGCGCTCGAGCTCCTGGCGACCGGCCGGTGGCGCGGCACCGGGGTGCTGGGGCCGGAGGCCTTCGACGCGGTGCCCTTCCTCGACCTGCTGACCGCCTACGGCTCGCCCTGGGGGCTGCGCGAGGGCGGCTGAGGAAGGACCCCCTTGCCCCCCATCGCTCGCGCTCGCGGCGGGACCCGGCAAGGGGGCCGACCTCTGCTCCCTAGGCGAAGGCGGGCATGATCTCGTCGTGGATCAGCCGCAGCTGCTCCTCCACGGTGGCGACCCCGGGCAGCTCGCGGCCGGTGAAGGCCTTGACGATCGAGGCGTCGTTGATCGCGGCGATGACGTGGTTGACCCCCGCCGGCTCGATCTCCTTGATCATGGCCGTGACCTCCTCGGGCGTACCGGCGAAGGACAGCTTGTCGGTCAGCTCGGGCGTCGTCAGCTCGATGCCCTTGGCGAGGTCGCCACCGGCGATCGCGTCGATGATCGGCGTGAGCTGCTCGGGGTCGACACCGTGCCGCTCGAGCTGCTCGGCCGGCATGGAGGAGGCGTAGATGCCGACCATGCTGCGGGCGGCCTCCTTGGCGGCGGCGGAGTCGCGGCCGACCGCGAGGACCACCCACGCGCCGAAGTCCAGCGTCGTCCAGTCCTTGCCGGCCTTCTCGGCCCCCATCCGGAAGTGCTCGGCCGCGTAGTCGTAGGCCTGCCGGCTGTAGCTGAGCGCCTGGTGGCACCCGTCGGAGTACTGCGCCGCCGCCTCGAAGGAGCGCGGCCCGCGCATGGCCCCCATCTTCACCGGCACCCGCTCCTGCACCGGCCGGGCGAAGGTGAACAGCCCGTCGTAGCGGAAGAACTCGCCGTCGAAGGTGATGGCACCCTCGTCGAGCAGGGTCCGGACGACGTGGACCCCCTCGATGGTGCGCGAGAGCGGCTTCATCCCCTTCCAGTCCAGCTTGTACTGCGCCAGCAGCCCGAAGTTGCCGCTCGAGAGCACGACCTCGGCCCGGCCGCCGCTGAGCTCGTCGAGCGTCGCGGCCGCCTGGGCGATGAGCGAGGGCTCCCGCAGCGTCACCGACGACACGCTCGGCCCCATCCGCACCCGCGACGTCCGCGCCGCGGCCGCGGCGAAGAGCAGCCAGAGGTCCTTGTGCCAGGTCTCGTCGGCGGCGTACACGGCGTAGAAGCCGAGTTCGTCGGCGAGCTCGATCGCCCGGAGCGATTCCTCCAGGGAGTAGTCGGGCAGCATCGCGTAGCTGAACTTCATCGGATCTCCTCACTCACCGGGACACCGGCGTCCCGCCGGATCTGCTGGAGCTGTGCGGCCACCTCGCGGGCGTCGCCCTCGGGGACGTGTGCAGAGTGCCGGTCCGGCCGGGCGGCGAACAGGTACAGCAGCCCGGTGCCGGCGACGATGGCCAGGCCGATCGCGACGATCCAGCGGTCGAGGAAGGTCTCGGTGCCGGGGGCGGGCTTGAGCAGCAGGACGATGGCGAACACCCCGTAGGCCAGGGCCAGCACGTTGACCACCAGGCCGGCCGAGCCGAGGTTCCACACCCCCGCCGGGCGCCACCCCTTGAGCCGCTGCCGCAGCGCCGCCAGCACCACGGCCTGGAAGGCGATGTAGATGCCCAGCACCGCGAAGGCGGTGACGCGGGCGAGGGAGTCCGGCTGCCAGAAGACGAACAGGCAGATGAGCACCGGGACGACGCAGACGACCAGCAGCGCGTTGGTCGGGACCGCGTGCCGGCTCGACACGTGGCCCAGCCAGCCGCTGGCCGGGAGCATCCGGTCGCGGGCGAAGGCGTAGAGCAGCCGGCTGCCGGCGGCCTGCAGCGACAGCACGCAGGAGATGAAGGCGACGACGGTGACGACCAGGAAGACCTTCGAGCCCACGGTCCCGAGTGCGCTCTCCAGGATGGTGGGGATCGGGTCGACGTCCTCACCGGCCATGATCGCCTGCAGCTGCGCGTCGGGGGCGGCCAGCACGTAGCCGGCGTAGGACAGGAAGCCCGAGACCCCGCCGACGAGGATGGTCAGGATCATCGCGCGCGGGATCCGGCGGGCCGGGTCGGCGACCTCCTCGGCGACGTCGCCGCAGGCCTCGAACCCGTAGAAGAGGAACAGGCCGGACAGCGCCGCGGCGAGGAAGGTGCCGATGTACGCGTCGCCGCCGCCGGCGCCGAGGGTGTCGAAGAAGACCGAGAACGGCTGCTCGCGGCGGAACAGCAGCAGGAACAGCCCGAGGGCGACGACGCCGACGAGTTCGGCGGCCAGGCCGATGCGGGCGATCCGGGCGAGCGTGCGGGTGCCGCTGTAGTTGACCAGGAACGCGATGACGAGCAGCCCGACCGCGGTCGCGAGGACGACGCCCGGGGTGGCGTCGATGCTGAACAGCGCGGCGACGAAGCCGCCGCCGAACTGGGCGACGGCCGTGACGGTGACGATGATCGCCCAGATGTAGACCCACGAGACGATCCAGGCGTAGCGCCGGTTCCACAGCCGCCGGGTCCACGGGTAGATGCCGCCGGCCAGCGGGTACTGCGAGACGACCTCGCCGAAGACCAGCGCGACCAGCAGCTGGCCGACCCCGACGATCACGATCCACCAGATCGCCGGCGGTCCCCCGATGGAGAGGCTGTAGGCGAACAGCGAGTAGACGCCGACCAGCGGGGACAGGTACGTGAACCCGAGGGCCATGTTCGCCCACAGGCCCATGCTCCGGTCGAACTCCCCGTGGTAGCCGAGCGCGGCGAGCTGGGCGTCGTCGTCGGTCCGGCCGACGGGGGCTCCTGGTGCGGTCACCGGGCGGTCTCCTCGCGAGGGTGGGGCGCGCCGGCGGACGCCGGTGTGCGCCAGGCCACAGGGACGCGGGAAACCTATAGAGCCAGAGGTCACAGGACAAGGGCCGCGGCGCCCGGCCGTGGGACCGTCCGCCCCGGTGCGCTCAGGCGGTGAGCAGCCGGTGGTCCTCGACCGGCACGGACCGCCACGGGACGCCGGGGACCGCGGTGACCGGGCCGGCGGCGACCGCGGCCGGGGACACCAGGGCGCCGACCAGCCACCGCGGCGCGGTGGAGAGGACGACCCGGTCCTCGTCGTTGAGCAGCAGGAACGGCGCCCCGGGACCGAGCCGCTGCAGGAGGTGGGACTCGAAGCGGCCGACCGGGACGTCGGCCCCGGCCACGCCGGCGAACTCGCCGTCGACCACCACCGGCTCGGTCAGCGTCAGCAGGTACCGGCCGGTGCCGTGGACGTCGACGTAGGGCCCGACGACGTGCCGCCGCCCGGTCCGCCGCGGCACGTCGAACCAGGCGGCCGCGGTGTAGTCGTAGTAGCCGAGGCTGGTCGGCCGCAGGTCCGGCTCGAGGCTGCGCAGCCGGCCGCCGTCGGGGTCGGCCTGCCACCACTCCAGGCGCAGCGGCAGGCCGCGCTCCGGGCGCGGCGCGACGACGAGGCCGAGCCCGACGGCGAGCTGGCCGGGCTCGTGCAGGAGGTCGCGGACGTCGTCGCCGAGGACCGGCCGCCCGGCCCGCAGGCCCTCGCGCGCGGCCGGCCGCAGCGCCGCGTCGTGCACCTCGGCGACGGTGGCGAAGACCTGCTCGACCACCTCGGACACCGCCTCGACCACCGGGGTCACGAGACCTCCCGGCGGGCGAGGGTCCCGTCGCCGCCGTCCGCGCGCAGCCGCAGCTCGATCGACCACAGCGTGCGGGTCTCGATGTGCTCCTCGGTGAGCGCCCGGGCCGCGGCGGGGTCGCGGGCCTCGACGGCGTCCACCACGGCCCGGTGGGCGGCGACGATGCGGTCGAGCAGCGCGGGGGCGTGGGCCGGCGGCCAGGGCAGCTGCCCGAGCTCCAGGTGCAGGTCCATCTCCTGCATGGTCAGCCGCACCGACTGGGCGCAGGCGGCGAGCTCGACGTAGTAGCGGCCCTCGGCCCGGCGCTGCCCGGTGACCGTGCCGGCCCGGGCCAGCCGGTCGACGATGTCGCGCAGCCGGGCGATCTCGACCCGCGACGCCCGGGTCGCCGCGAGCCGGGCCGCCGCGGAGGCGACCGCGCCGTGCACGTCGCCGAGCTCGCGCAGGTCGGTGGTGGCCAGCTCGGTGAGCCGGGCGTCGGCCAGCTCGGCGAGGACGTCGTCGCGGGCCTGCACGAAGCTGCCCCCGCCGCGGCCCCGGCGGGTCTCGACCAGCCCGAGCCCGCGCAGCTCGGCCAGCGCCTCGCGCAGCGTCATCGTCGAGACGTTGAGCATGGTGGCCAGGTCGGTCTCGGCCGGGAGCTGCTCGCCGTCGCCGAGCAGGCCCAGGGCGATGGCGCTGCCCACGCGCCGCACGACCGCCTCGCTGCGGAGGGCGCCGTCGTCGAGGGGGGCGAAGACGGCCCGCCGGGCGTCACCGCTGAGCAGTTGCACGCTCGCCTCCTGTGACGGGTGGACACCTCAGTGTGTCACCGCGATCGACACCCTTAACCGTTGAATCCATAGGTTTTGGTGGCTAGCGTGACGCCCACCCCAGCCATCCTGTGACGAGGAGCACGCAGTGACACAGGTCGAGCCCGACCGGGCGCCCGGCGCAGACGCGCTCTCCGAGCCCTTCACGCCTGGCGCCCCGTCCAACCCGCCGGAGCTGGCCGGGTATCCGGAGCTGCTGGCCGGCCCGGTCCCCCCGCCGGTCGCCGACCCGAGGACGGCGGCGTTCGTCGAGCAGTGGCGCAACGCCTCCTACAACTGCTTCTCCTCCGGCCACAAGTTCTGCCGCGAGGTCTGCCCGGTCACCCAGGTCGAGCGCAACGAGTCGTGGACCCCGACGGCCTTCCACGCCAACGTCGTCGCCATGGAGCGCGGCGAGCTCGACGTCGCGGACGTCGCCGCCGACTACGTCAACTGCACCCAGTGCGGCGCGTGCGAGCTGCGCTGTCCCAACACGCTGTTCACCGGCGACTTCTACCGGTTCCGCACCCGCACGGTCGACGTCGTCAAGGCGGTGCGCTCGCTGGCCGTGGAGAGCGGCGTGCACCAGCCGAGCTGGCAGGTGTGGAACGAGCGCACCGACCTGCGCACCCACGAGCCGGTCCTGGGCGAGACGCCGGTCAGCCAGGAGAGGGTGCGCGACTGGGCCGAGGGGCTCGACATCCCGGTCGGCGGGGAGACGGTGCTGTTCGTCGACTGCGAGGCCGCCTTCTACCGGACGTCGGTGCCGCGGGCCGTGGCGCAGATGCTGCAGATGGCCGGCTACGAGTTCGGCCTGATGCGCGATCAGTGGTGCTGCGGCGGGCCGGCCGCCGAGATGGGGTACGCCGAGCAGGCGCAGCGGTTCGCCCGGCACAACCTCGACGACTGGCGGGCCACCGGCACCGGGCGGGTGCTCGTGCTCGACCCGCACGACTACATCAGCTTCACCGAGGACTACCCCAGGTACTTCGGCGAGGAGTTCGACATCGAGGTCGTGCTGGTCGTCGAGGTGCTGGCCCAGCTGCTGCGCGAGGGGCGGCTGACCCCCTCGGTGCCGGTGGACCGGGCGATCACGTACCACGACCCGTGCCGGCTCAACAAGCGCAAGGGGATCTGGCAGGAGCCGCGCGAGCTGCTGCGCGCCATCCCCGGGCTGCGCTTCGAGGACGTCGACCGGGTGACCCAGTGGTCCTACTGCTCCGGAGGCGGCGGCGGGCTGCCGATCGAGAAGCCCGAGCTGACCGCCAAGATCAGCGCACTGCGCCTCGAGCGGGCCGCCGAGCTCGACGTCGACACGCTGGTCAGCGCCTGCCCGTGGTCGGAGCGCCCGCTGTCGGAGGCCGGCGACGCGCAGGACATCGACGTCGTCGACCTGCACGAGCTGTTCGCCCAGTCGCTCGGCATCAGCGTGGGCGGCTCCCGCGGCGACGTCGGCGACCGCCGGCTGGCCCAGGAGCGCACCGGCGTCCCCGGCCGGGCCCGGCGGGCGCACGGCAGCTCGCGCGGCGGCTGCGGCGGGGGCGGGTGCGGCAACGGTTCCGGCGGCTGCGGGTGCGGAGGGCACTGACCATGACGATGACCGAACCGGCGCCGTTCACCACCGAGCCGCTCGGCGAGGACCGGCTCAACCAGCTCGTCGCCGCGCTGCGGCCGGTGCTGGCCGACGACCAGCTCCTGCTGGCCAAGACCGACCGCTGGAACCGGGCCCGCGTGCCGGCGCCCTTCCCGGTGCACCGCTGGTCCGAGCGGGTGCCCGACGTGGTGGTCATGCCCACCTCCACCGAGCAGGTGGCCGCGGTGGTCCGGATCGCCAACGAGCTGGAGATCCCCGTCGTCCCCCGCGACGGCGGCACCGGGCTCACCGACGGCGCCGTCCCGCACCGGCGCGGCATCGTCGTCGACGTCAAGAAGATGAACCAGATCCACGAGCTGGACCTGGTCAACCGGACCGTCACCGTCGGCACCGGCATCAACATGCTCAAGCTCAACGAGCGGCTGGCCCCCCACGGGCTGTTCTACCCGGACGACCCGGCGTCCTACCCGTGCTCGCTGGTCGGCGGCCGGATCGGCACCAGCGGCTGGTCACTGATCGGCTCCCGGTACGGGCACACCCGCGACCTGGTGCTCAGCTTCGACCACGTGCTGCCCACCGGCGAGGTGCTGCACGTCGGCGACGGCATCGGCCAGAAGATCAGCAAGAGCTCCAGCGGCTACCAGCTCAAGCACCTGTTCATGGGGCACCAGGGCACCCTCGGCATCGCCACGCGGGCGACGCTGAAGCTGTTCCCCAAGCCCGAGGCCGAGCTCTCCCCGTTCTGGGCGTTCGACAGCTACGAGGACGCCCACGCGTGCACCGGCGCGCTGGCCCGCGCCGGGGTGGCCACCTTCGCCGGCGCCGTGCTCTTCGACGAGCACAAGGTCGCCTACCTGCGCCGCGACGACGAGGCCTACATCCCGCAGCCGGCCGACGTCCGCGCCCTGGTCTGCGCGGTCATGTACGGCTACGAGGACGAGGTGCGCGCCGGCGGGAAGCGGCTGTTCCGGATCGCGAAGGAGCACGGGGCCCGCTACCTCGGCGACGAGATCTCCGAGGGCGACTGGGCCGCCCGGCACGACCGGTACGCCACTCCCCTGCACGGCCGGACCAAGGACGGCCAGGTCATCCCGATGTCCTGGCACTGCGAGGACGCCGCGGTCAACTTCTCCGCCGTCCCCGCGGTCAGCCGGGCCTGGCACGAGATCATGGCCGACCTGCGCCGGAAGACCGACGTCTTCGACGACTGGGGCATGTTCGCCTACACCTCCGGCAGCACCGGGGTCGACTACCTCACCGAGATCGACGTCGGCATCTGGGAGCAGCGCCTCGACGACGCCGCCTGGGCCGCCTGGGTGAAGGCCAAGCACGACATCGCCGCGGTGGCGATCGCGCACGGCGGGTCGATGAGCGCCTGCCACGGCTCCTGCCGCGAGGGCGAGGTCGACCTGCTCCCGCAGGAGCTGGGCAAGGGGTTCGACGTGATGCTCGAGGTCAAGCGGGCGCTGGACCCCAACAACGTCATGAACCCGGGCAAGTACCTGCTCGACCGGGCCTACGGGAGGGACACGACCGATGAGAACCGATGACCAGCCCGCCGGCCCGGCCGCGACCGCTCCGTACCGCTTCGCCGAGCAGCACACCCCGCCGCCGCCGGTGCGGGTCAGCGAGGTGGCGCAGACGACGTTCGAGCACGTCTACGAGGTCGACCCCCGGCTGATGCAGGAGCACGTGCTGCAGCAGGTGTTCCCCAACTGGGACACGCTGCGGATCATGCGCAGCCGGCACGACCACCTGGCGTGGATGCACCGGCACTTCGCCGGGAAGGTCGTCACCGGCTCCGAACTGCTCGCCGAGGTGGAGGCAGAGGGGGCAGGGAATCCGCAGCCGGCGACCCCCGGTGCTGGACCGATCAGCGGCCCGGTAGCACCATGACCACCGGATCAGCACCGATGACCGACGAGAGGGACCCCGAGTGAGCGAGAAGCTCGAACTGCGCAACGTCGTCGGCGGGGAGCACGTCGACACCGCCGACGGCCGCCGGATGGACCTCGTCGACCCGTCCACCGGCGAGGTGTTCGCCTCCGCGCCGGTGTCGGGCCCCGAGGACGTCGACCGCGCCTACCGGGTGGCCGCCGACGCGTTCGAGACCTGGCGGGACACCACCCCCTCGGAGCGGCAGCAGGCGCTGCTGAGGCTGGCCGACGCGGTGGAGGAGCACGCCGAGGAGCTCGTGGCGCTGGAGAGCCGCAACACCGGCAAGCCGCTCGGGCTGACCGCCTCGGAGGAGATCCCCCCGATGGTCGACCAGATCCGGTTCTTCGCCGGTGCCGCCCGCACGCTGGAGGGCAAGGCGGCCGCGGAGTACATGAAGGGGCACACCAGCTTCATCCGGCGCGAGCCCATCGGCGTCGTCGGCCAGGTGACCCCGTGGAACTACCCGATGATGATGGCGGTCTGGAAGATCGCGCCGGCGCTGGCGGCGGGCAACACCGTCGTCCTCAAGCCGTCGGACACCACGCCGGTCACCACGCTGCGGCTCGCCGAGCTGGCCGCCGAGATCCTGCCGCCGGGCGTGCTCAACGTCGTCTGCGGCGACCGCGACACCGGCCGGGCGCTCGTCGAGCACCGGACCCCGCAGCTGGTGGCGATCACCGGGTCGGTCCGCGCCGGCATGGAGGTCGCCGGCGCCGCGGCCAAGGACGTCAAGCGGGTGCACCTCGAGCTCGGCGGCAAGGCGCCGGTCGTGGTCTTCGACGACGCCGACCTCGAGGCCGCGGCCGAGGCGATCGCCGTCGCCGGCTACTTCAACGCCGGGCAGGACTGCACCGCCGCCTCCCGGGTGCTGGCCGGCCCCGGGATCCACGACGATTTCGTCGCGGCGCTGACCGAGCAGGCCCGCAACACCGCCACCACCTACGAGAAGGGCGCCGGCGACGAGGACGCCCTGGTGCCGCCGGTGAACAACGCCAACCAGCTGGCGCACGTCACCGGGTTCCTCGACCGCGCGCCCGACCACGCCGAGGTCACCACCGGCGGGCACCGGCTGGGCGACCGGGGCTTCTTCGTCGAGCCGACCGTGGTGGCGGGCCTGCGGCAGGACGACGAGATGGTGCAGCGGGAGGTCTTCGGCCCGGTCATCACCGTGCAGCGGTTCACCGACGAGGACGAGGCGGTGCGCTGGGCCAACGGCGTCGAGCTGGGGCTGGCCTCCAGCGTGTGGACGAGGGACTTCGGCCGCGCGATGCGGATGAGCAAGCGGCTGGACTTCGGCTGCGTGTGGATCAACACCCACATCCCGCTGGTCGCCGAGATGCCGCACGGCGGGTTCAAGCACTCCGGCTACGGCAAGGACCTCTCGCTGTACGGCCTGGAGGACTACACCCGCGTCAAGCACGTCATGGCCAACATCGAGTCCTGACCACGCGACGGCAGGGGCCCCGGTCCACCCGGACCGGGGCCCCTCGTCGTCCGTGGCGTCGTGCGCGCCGTCGTCCGTGCCGTCGTCCGCGCCGTCGTCCGTGCCGTCGTCCGGGCCGAGTGAGCACCTGCGGTCGACGACCCGCGCGGGCGCGCCGCGGGCGGCGACCACGACTGCGCCGTCGCGTGGATCCACAGCCGCAGCGTTCGTCCACCGGTGCCCGCCGCTCCCCGCCACCGCCCGCCGTCGCGGTCAGCGTCGGTGCGTGACCAGGCACCTGCTCCCGCCCGTCTACACCCGTGCGGCCGCCGACGTCGCCGAGCTGACCCGCGCGCAGCTCGCGAGGGACGGCGTGCGGGTCACCCGCGGCGCCTTCGTCTCCCGGTCGGTCCCGCTGACGACGGCGAACGCCGCCCGTGCCGCGCTCGCCGTCCTGCCCGAGGGCGCGGTCGCCTCCCACCGGACCGCGGCCGTCCTGCTGGGCGCACCGCTCCGGGCGTCGTGGCCGCTGGAGTTCGCGGTGCGGCCGGGGGTGTACCGGGCGCGCCGGCAGCGCATCCGCGTCCACGTCCGGCACCTGACCGCCCGGGACGAGGTCCGGTGTGCGGGGCTCCCGGTCACCAGCGGTCCGCAGACCTGGCTGGACCTGGCCGCCCGGATGCCGGGTCAGGAGCTGGTCGCCGTCGGGGACGCCCTGTACCGGGCCGGGCACCTCGATGCCGCGGCGCTGGGCGAGCGGCTCGAGCGGGCGGACGGCGTCCGCGGGGTGGTCCGGGCGCGGGAGTGCGCTCCCCTGCTGACGCCGCTGGCGGCGTCCCGGCCGGAGAGCCTGATCCGCTACTGGCTGGTCAGCAGCGAGCTGCCCGACCCCGTTCCGCAGCTCCCCGTCGTGGACCGCCGAGGACGCGCCGTGGCGCACGCGGACCTCGGCTACGACCAGTGGCGGGTCGCGCTGGAGTACGAGGGGCGCCACCACGCCGAACGGCGACAGTTCCGGCGCGACCTCGACCGGTACACGCTGATGGCCGCACACGGATGGCTGGTCCTGCGCTTCGGGGAGGACGACCTGGGTCGCCGGGACCGGGTGCTGTCCCGGGTGGCCGGAGCCCTCCGGAGCCGGGGCGCCCGGTGGTGACCGCGAGCCGGGTGTGCAGTCGTGGTCGACGACACGGGCCGACGCGCCGGGCGCCGCGACCACGACTGCACACTCGGCCGGCGGAGGGGCGGATCACGGGCACGCGCTCAGCGGCCCAGCACCTCGCGCAGCGCGGCCAGTACCAGCGCGACCTTCTCCGGGGCGGCGTTGGGCCCCATGAGCCCGATCCGCCAGACCGACGTCGCGTAGGCGCCCACCCCGCCGCCGATCTCCAGGTCGTAGCGCTCGAGCAGCTCCTTGCGCACGGCCGCGGAGTCGACGCCGTCGGGCACGCGGACGGTGGTCAGCTCCGGCAGCCGGTGTCCCTCGGCGGCGAACAGCTCCAGGCCGATGTCCCGCAGGCCCTCGTGCAGCAGCCGCCCGGCCTCGGCGTGCCGCGCGTGCACGGCGTCGAGGCCCTCGTCGAGGATCCGGCCGAGGCCGGCGTGCAGCGAGACCACCATCCCGGTCGGCGCGGTGTGGTGGTACGTGCGGCCGCCGGACCCGGCGGCCTCGCCGGCGTAGCCCCCGAGCATGCCGAGGTCGAGGTACCAGCTCTGCGGCCTCTCGATCCGCCGCTCCCACGCCCGGTCGGAGATGGTGAACGGGGCGAGACCGGGCGCGACGCCCAGGCACTTCTGCGAGCCGGAGTAGGCCAGGTCCACGCCCCACTCGTCGAGCCGCACGGGGATGCCGCCGAGGGAGGTGACGCAGTCGGCCAGCAGCAGCGCGTCGCCCTTGCCGGCGGCCAGCGGCTCCAGGTCCGAGCGCACGCCGGTCGAGGTCTCGGCGTGCACGGCGGCGATCAGCTTGGGCGCGGGGTGCGCGGCGAGCACCCGCTCGGGGTCGACCGGCTGCCCCCACTCGTGGTCGACCCGCACCACCTCGGCGCCGCAGCGCGAGGCGACGTCGACCATCCGCTCGCCGAACAGGCCGTTGACCGCCACGACGACGACGTCGCCGGGGCCCACCGTGTTCACGAACGACGCCTCCATGCCCGCCGACCCGGTGGCCGACAGCGGCAGCGTGCGCCGGTTGGTGGTGCCGAACAGCGTGCGCAGCCGCTCGGAGGTCTCGTCGAGGATGCCGAGGAACACCGGGTCGAGGTGCCCGAGCAGCGGCTGCCCGAGAGCGACCGTCGCCTCGGGGTAGGGGTTGGACGGACCGGGACCGAGCAGGGTGCGGACGCGCAGCGGCATGCCCGGGACGCTACCGAGACGAGGAGGACCGCACATGGCCACCGACGACGCTCCGGGCGCGCTGCGCCGCGAGGAGGCCGCCGCGATGTGGCGGCAGTACGCGGCGACCCGGCCGGCGGGCGGCCCGCCCGAGGACGAGCCGCCCGTCGAGCGCTTCGGTGACAGCCGGTCGCTGGCCGACGAGCTCATCGCGCTCGTGCTCGCCGGCACGAAGCGGGCCACCGCCGGCCTGGCCGGCGACTTCGCGCGCGAGGAGGAGCCGCTCCCCCGCATCGGCGGGTACTGGATCGCCTGCGACGGCGACGGGCGGCCCCGGGCGGTGCTGCGCTCGACCGAGCTGCGGGTCGGCCGGCTCGACAGCGTCGACGACGCCTTCGCCTGGGACGAGGGCGAGGGCGACCGCACCCGCGAGGACTGGCTCCGCGGCCACCTGCGCTACTTCACCCGCACCCTGGCCGCCCTCGGCCAGGCCTGGGACGACGAGCTCGAGGTGGTGTTCGAGCGGTTCCGCGTCGTGTGGCCGCCCGAGGTGGCCGACCGGGCCGGCTGAGCCGGCC